>JAHCKI010000307.1 GCA_026125865.1 Rhodospirillales bacterium | reverse complement strand
GCCCGCTCCAGATTTTTCCAACAAAATCAAAGCGTTAGTTGAGTAACCCAAATCGGGATATAACGCATTTGGGTCCGGAACGCCGCAGCAACACGCAGATGCCGGTGGGTAAAAATTGGGTAGAGTGGGTAGAAATGTTCGCGCGACGTTCAGGTGATGCGGCGGCCGACGAAACGGGATTGGGGCCGGAAACGAAGGGGATCAATATGGACGATGCCGAATCCAATAGGGTCCGCGGTCGGAATGGCGCCTTCGCCAGGTAGCTGGAGCAGGACATTTGGTGTCCATCCGGTCAGCCCAACCGTGAAACAGAATCGCCAATAGTGTTTCAGGCCTCGGACTTACACTTTGTCCTCAGGTGCGCGGGATCGGAAACCATCCAGCAAGATTTCGGGACGAACCGGAGCGGCTACTCACTTGCTACAGGAAGTCGATCCAAGGCCTTGCTGATCAAGCGCTCTTTCGCCTCGGGCGTTAACGAATCACAGTCGAGAACGCGGATACTCAGATCGTGAATGACGTCGTTTTTCGAGGCCCCTTTCAGGATGTTCCCCTTGCGAATTTGGCCGATCCACATGAACAGGGTGATGAGCGCGCCGGCAATGGAACCGATGTCGCCGATATCGAGAACGCGGTTCTGCGCTTCTTTCGTAGCGGCATGATCTCCTGACAGGGTGTCCAATTCAGCGACCATCCCCGTGACCCCGAGTATTTCCTCGGCTTCCGGGGCAAAGTCGCGAGCCAACTGAAGCGCATCAAGTTCACCGACCTGCATCATTCCCTCCCATGGTCTGACCCCTCGCCCGCAACGGCGGTATCGCATTGGCGTTGCCGTGGATATGGACCATCCCCCAAGCGCCCCATCTGACGCTATCGATATCGGCGCACGCACCCTGGGCGAGCTGCCGCCTGGCCTCGACGACGAGCGATCCCACCGTCGGCTCTGCTAGCGCTGCCGGATCGAACAAGGCTCGGCCTAAGGCTTCTCCGACGTCATCGAGGATGGGCAATGCTGTTGCGATTACAGCGCCGGCACCGTGATCCAGAAGGGCATACACTAGGTCCTCGCGAAAGCCGCCAAATTCGCGCGTTCTTCCGGTCAAGCAACTGTTCATGACGATCAACGGCGCATGTGGAAACAAAGGCCTGTCCGGCTGCTCCAAGGCCATGCGGTGGAGATTATCGGCCCCGAAGTAGCTGATGTTCTCGCGCGGATTCCGTGGTCTCGGGTCCCTGTGCAGGACGAGGAGTTCTTCGTTGTTCACGATCGTTCCGTGACCGCTGAAATAGAGGATGGCCGGCTCGGTACGGATTGCTTCGATCATCAGCCGGTCGTGAGCGGCTTCTCCGGTTTTTTTGACGACGAAGACGCCGCTGGCCGCCGGGGCTAAGGTTTCGAGCGCAGCGATCTCCCGTTCCACGCCAACAAGCGGTATCCTTCCGGTGGTGTGCGGCGCCACTACCGCCATTCGGCGATCGCCGGACCCCAGGGCCTCGGCTGCGAACTGGCGCTGGAGCGCCGGCGCCAAAACGGACCCACATCGCGGCAGTGCCTTGTGGAGGCCGAGGTGCTCGTGGTCTCCATCACCGAACAACAGCAATTCCCACGGGAAGGCGGCCCAGAACCGGTCTCCGCTTATCAATATTTCGTGGCTTTGCGGGCTGCCAGGGGACAGGACCGCCTGAACGGTGTCGGGAAGGCCTCGCCAGATTTCTCTCGCGAGTGTGCGGCGTTCGCGCTGGTTCCCGGTGGTCCACCCCGTAGTCAACAGGGCGTCCCAACCCTTGATCGGCACCGGGAACCATTGGCAATCCTCGGCGGTGACGAGACCCAGCGTCATCGTAGTATCATTGGCGCCGACAGTCGGCGCCAGCAGCCCAAAGGGACATAGACCTGATCTTCCCATCGCGGCCAGTGTCTCCTGCGTCGCGGCGAGGTCCACCGCTGTCATCGCCGAGGATCGTGCCCTGCCGTCTCGCTGCGACGCCAGTAATGCGAAGGCGCGTGCCGTGTCATCGCGGGCCTCGGAGAGCAGGAAGCGATACGAGGCGCTCACGCGCCCCTTGCCCAGATGAAGTGACGTTCCGCCAACGATCAGATCGGATTCGGCCAGCATGACCGCCTCCTCATAGGCGCCGCGCGCCGCCGCGAAATCCCGCGTGGCGCGGTAGAGGTTCCCGAGGTTGTTGAGGGTTCCCGCGAGATCGCTCTCGTAGGTCTGCGGATCGGCGCCGGCGAGTCTTCTTCGGATATCGCGCGCCTCCTCATAGGCGCCGCGCGCCGCCGCGAAATCCCGCGTGTCGCTGTGATACCTGCCGCGAAGGCTGCACATCACCGCGAGGCTTGGGGTCGTCTCGGGCTGGTTTCGGCAGGTGTCGGTCAATCCCTTCAGGAAACCTGCGAACTGGGATCGGTGCTCGAATGGCAGACGCCGTGCATTCTCTGCCATCGCGATCCACGGTAGGGACACGACGAGCTGAAGGACGGTGGCTTCCGGGGCAAGTCCCGAATTCGCAAGCCGCTGCACAAGGTGTCGGCCGAGCGCCATTGATTGGTCGTCACGCGGCGGGAGTGCCGGCAGGTAGCGACAGATTTCCGCGTCGTTACAAGCTATTACCGCACGAGCAATCGCCTGTGTATCGGAGGCCCCGGAGGTAAAAAAGCGCTGCAGCTCAACCGCCCAGTCCTGCATTTTCGTTACCCCCAACCAATCGGTCGACGTTTCCCGCAACCGTATGATATCGCCGGAACAACCCAAGGCAAGTGGGGGCGGACAATCTTAGACACAAACAGGGTCTAAAATTCACCTTTTTGGGATTTATGGGCCGCCCACCGAGGCGGAATCTCCGCCTTTTGGCGTTCATCAGTGCCCGCACATTCCGTCGAAGCCGAGCGTACGATGCATGGAAACACTATTAGTAATTCTGTTGCAAGCGGCCGAACACCGGGCGCCCAGAATCGACTCGTGTGACCGCAAAACACTTCCCAGCTGCGTCGATCACGTCGTCATGTTGTAACAGATCGCCCGATTTCTGTTTCAGCGAGGAGACGTGGGCGTAGCTGATCTTCTTGCAGAGCGTTTTGCCCAACCCTTTTGTCGTGTTATACCTCTTGCCTGATCAATGGGTTACAAAGACGAGGACAACCGCGTAAAAGCGGCCCCTTTCGTGCGATGGTGTCGCTTGCAACATCACCTGTCCCTATCGAATGACCTCTCCCAAGACTGGTCGAGCGGATAACGGCGCACGATAGTACTGAAGCAGGAATGCGGTCAGGACAAAATATCGTCGATCACCTGCCTTTTCCCGGCCGGATCAGCCGGCGTTACGCCGCTTTGCGCTGCGCGACAGGCACAATGCCGGCGTACAATGCCGCCTCCGCTTCCCGCCGGCGGACCAGGCCCTTGAGCTTGCGGCCGCCGGCCCAGACCCAGCGGCGGAACTCCGCCGGGACTTGTGCGTGCTCGCCGCGGTTGACT
>JAHCKI010000306.1 GCA_026125865.1 Rhodospirillales bacterium | reverse complement strand
ACTCTTCGGCGTGTCGTCCCTTCGCCATGCGCGGAGACTTGGGTGCGATGAGATCCTGCGGGTCGCGGATACGGTTTGAGCGGGGCTCGTTGCTCGGGTCGATCAAATCCACGGCGATGTCGACCTGACCGTTGCGCACCGGCGCAGTCGACGGCCCCAGCGACGGCTCCCGTCGGTCGGTGAAAGACGATCGACGGCGCACTTGTTCGCGCGTCCACTGGTACAGGGCAACCGCCGCAAGCCAAGTTTCGGTCATTGTCCGCGCTAGCGACCGCCACTCCGAACGGGAAACGCCGAGGGAATAGACACAAAGCGCCATACCGGCGCCGAAGCAGCAAACCGCGAGCAGGGGCGTGGCCAAGGTGGGGTGAATGAGGATGCCAAGCTTGCCGACGCCTTGGATCAACACAAAGCCGAGCAGCCCCCCGATCCCTGTCGCAAACGGCCACTCGGCGAACAACGGCAGCACCGCCAGTCCGGTAGCGGTCATGGCCGTCGCGCCGATCATGGCGAGGACGCGAAGGAACGGCCGCGTGATCGCGCGCTTGTCGATCAGGCGCCACCCCCACAACGTGAACGCGACCACCGGGACCAGAATGGCGAGCCCAGCGACCTGAAGCATGGCGTCCGCGGCATAAGCGCCCGACCGCCCGAGCAGGTTTCTGACCGCCGCGTCGGTCGCATGGTTCCAGGATGGATCGCCGATGTCGAAACTGAGCAGCGCCGTGAGCACGACACCGCAACAGGCGATCATGGCAATGCCGCTCAATTCGCGAAGCCGTCGCGACAACCATGCTCGCACCCCATCGGGGAGCACGGCACCGGGGCTGATGATCAATAATCGAGCCATCGTTTCGCCATAAGAATGTGAAACTTAGACGGGATTAGCAAGCAAACTTCATCAAGTCTCTCAAGACTCCCACGCAACGATACGAGCCGTTATGATCGAAAATCGAGGCAGAGTCAGGGGCTATGCTCGCGGATGTCCGGAAAATGCCGCCGCGGCGACGCGGACGGAGTACGACAAAGTGAATACAGTGTTGCACAACCGCAACGTGTTCGACGTCCCAAATCCCTGAACAGGGTCACCCGCATCACGATCGATTCGTCGTCCCGGTCGAATCGCCCATTGCGAGGCGGGGCGCCACCGGCGCTTCCCAACCATTCGAGAGAACGACCGACTCCGCTTGCAAGCCATACAAAAAGGGCCGGAAGGAATGTTCCTTCCGGCCCAGTTGCCGAGGGAATTATCAAGGAGAGGAGATCGGGTCCGCCCGCGTACCCTCGGCCCGGGTAGGATTTAGTGAACCGTCTCGCCGTGCTGACTGAGGTCGAGGCCGGTAACCTCGGATTCCTTGTCGACACGAAGACCGATGATGGCGTCGATGATCTTGAGCAGGATGAAGGACACCACGGCGCAATAGATGACGGTGGCCAAGATACCGACGATCTGGATCCAAATCTGCCCGACATTGCCTTCGATCGCGCCCGCCGTACCACCGATGGCCTCGACCGCGAAGACGCCGGTCAGCACCGCACCGACTATGCCGCCGATGCCGTGGACGCCGAACACGTCGAGGGAGTCGTCATAGCCGATGGTGGTCTTGAGCCAGACGGCGCCCCAGTAGCAGGCGATACCCGCTATCAGGCCGATAGCAAGCGCGCCCCCGGGACCGACAAAGCCCGAGGCCGGTGTGATGGCAACAAGGCCGGCGACGGCACCGGACACGATACCGAGAACGCTCGGCTTTTTACGCAGCAGCCATTCCGTGAACATCCAGGACAATGCCGCGGCGGCGGTGGCGATCTGCGTGACGGTCATGGCCATACCGGCCGTTGCGTTGGCACCCACGGCGGAGCCGGCGTTGAAACCGAACCAGCCGACCCACAGTAGCGAGGCCCCGATGAGGCTAAGGGTGAGGTTATGGGGTGCCATGTTTTCACTGCCGTAGCCATGGCGCTTACCGAGGACGATGGCGGCCACCAAGCCGGCGATACCAGCGTTGATGTGGACCACCGTGCCGCCCGCGAAGTCGAGGACGCCTTCGTCCGCCAGAAAACCACCGCCCCACACCCAATGGCATACGGGTGCGTAGACGATGACCATCCACAGTCCGAGGAACAACAAGACGGCCGAAAACTTCATGCGATCCGCGAACGCACCGGTGATCAGCGCCGGCGTGATGATCGCGAACGTCATCTGAAAGGTCATGAACACGGATTCAGGGATCGTGCCGCTGAGCGAATCGAGAGACATCCCGCTAAGGAACAAATTGCCGAAACCGCCCATGTAGGCGTTGAGGCCGCCGCCGTCTCCGAACGCCACGGAATAGCCGATGATCATCCAAAGAACGGTCATCAGGCAGCAGGTCGCGAAGCTCTGCATTGTCGTGGCCAGAACGTTCTTCTTGCGGACCATACCGCCGTAAAATAATGCCAGACCGGGAATGGTCATCAACAAGACCAGGGCGGTGGATGTCAACATCCACGCCGTATCGCCGGTGTCGAGTTTGACTTCTTCACTGGCCATGGCGAGCCCGATATCGGTTAAAACCAGCAAAGCCGCCAGCCCGATAGAGCCCCAAGCCTTTCTAAACAAGTTCGTGCCGCACATATCGTAGATCTCCTCGTTCGTGTCGTTATCGGATGCAGCAATTCCTAATGCAGCAATCCAATGCCGATCGGCCGCACGGAAAAATGACGATCGACGCCCTCAAATGCGCGGCTCTCCCCCGCGCCTCTCAAGTTTCGTGCCAAGCTCGATTGCAGGGCTTTAGACGCTTGGAATCAGGCGGTTTCGCCGGCGTAGGCGAAAAAATGGCCAATGCTGCGCCGACCAAAACGCATGCCCATGAATTAATCAAATCGTCGAGAATCGACCAAAAAATAGGCACACCTCCAATCCCCTCGCCCGAAAGGCGGGAGACGGAGGGGCCCGCGTCAGCGGGAGGGTGAGGGTAGGAAGACGGAGGAATCCGCGTCAGCGGGAGGGTGAGGGTGGGAGGGGAGGACAAGTGCCGGGAGGATGCCAACCACCAGAAAAACGGGACGAAAGTCCGTGAGCGCTCAAGGCCTGTGGGAGCGGGAAAGGGGACTGGTCACGTTCAGGTCAGGTTTCTGTCACTCATGGAGGTCTTGCCGATCATCGCTAGGAATTCGCGGCGCGTGGCGGCGTTGGTTCTGAACGCGCCCAGCATGCGGCTGGTCACCATGACGACGCCCGGCTTGTGCACGCCCCGGGTCGTCATGCACTGATGCGCCGCCTCGATGACCACGGCGACTCCCTTGGGCTCGAGAATGTCATTGATATTGTTGGCGATCTGAGCGGTCATTTTTTCCTGGATCTGCAGCCGCCGGGCGTAGATTTCCACCAGCCGGGCCAGCTTGCTGATCCCCACCACGCGCTGGTGAGGCAGATAGGCCACATGCGCTTCGCCGATGATGGGCGCCATGTGGTGCTCGCAATGGGATTCGAAGCGGA
>JAHCKI010000305.1 GCA_026125865.1 Rhodospirillales bacterium | reverse complement strand
AATGCCCTCTATTGGCTTGAGGAATACCGTTTTGACGGGCTACGGTTCGATGCCGTGCACGCCATTCATGATCGATCATCGCCGGATATCCTGGAGGAAATCGCCGAAACCGTGGCCCGCGGCATTGACACTGGGCGCCATGTCCACCTGGTATTGGAGAACGACGACAACCAGGCGCGCCATCTGTCGCGGACCGATGACGGGAAGGTGCGGCACTATGTCGCCCAATGGAACGACGACATTCACCACGCGTATCATGTGCTCGTGAGTGGTGAGAACACCGGCTACTATGCCGACTATGCCGTAGCACCCGTGGCACATCTCGGACGGTGTCTCGCCGAGGGATTTGCCTATCAGGGCGAGCCGTCCCCCTTCCGTGGCGGTGAACGACGCGGCGAAGTCAGTGATCACCTGCCGCCTTCGGCTTTCGTGGCGTTCATCCAGAACCACGATCAGATCGGTAATCGCGCCTTCGGGGATCGCATCACCGAGCTGGCGGCTCCCGCCGCCGTCCGCGCCGCGACCGCCATTCTGCTGTTGGCGCCATCGCCGCCCATGCTGTTCATGGGCCAGGAATGGGGATCTCCACAGCCGTTTCTGTTTTTCTGCGACTTCGGGCCCGAACTCAGGGACGCGGTGCGGGAAGGCCGCCGCAAGGAATTCGCCGCTTTTCCGGAATTCAGTGATGCATCGGTGCGCGAGCGCATACCCGATCCGACCATCGAGACCACATTTCGGCAAAGCACGCTCGACTGGAACGACCTGGACGAGGAAGAGCACCAGGCGTGGCTGACGTTTCATCGTCGGCTTCTTGAGATCCGTCGGGCCGAAATCGTCCCCCGCTTGGCCGGTACGGGCGGACATTGCGGCCAATGGCAAGCGCGGGAGGACGGGTGCCTCTCGGTGGCGTGGCGCCTCGGCGACGGTTCATTGCTGACGCTGATCGCCAACATGTCGGCTGACCATGCCACCCCGCCTCCTCGGCCCGCCGGACGCATCATCCATGCGTGCGAGGGATATGACGGCGAAGTTCCCGATGCGGCCTTGGCGCCGTGGACGGTCGCCTGGTTTTTGGAGACGGCATGACCACTTCGGACACGGCCGATGCCAGCCTCTATAGGCCGTTGGCGACCTATCGGCTTCAATTCAACCAGGCGTTCACCTTCGACGACGCGCAAGGGGGTATCCCCTACCTTGCGGCCCTCGGTGTCAGTCACGTCTACGCTTCGCCCTATCTGCGGGCGCGCGCGGGAAGCTCCCACGGGTATGACATTACCGACCACAACACCCTCAACCCGGAGATCGGCGATACGGCGCAGTTCAACGCTTTCTGCGATACGCTCGATCATCACGGCATGGGCCAGATTCTCGACTTCGTGCCCAACCACATGGGAATCGGCCGGGACGACAACGCATGGTGGCTCGATGTGCTGGAATGGGGGCCGGAATCCCCATACGCGGATCACTTCGACATCGACTGGCAGCCGGCGAAACCGGAACTCCGCAACAAGGTCCTCCTGCCCTTCCTGGGCGATCACTACGGAAAGGTGCTGGAAGCAGGAGAACTGAAGCTCGCGTTCGACGACTCCGCCGGTGCCTTCAGCATCTGGTACTATGAGCACCGCTTCCCCGTCACGCCCGGCGAGTATACGCCCATTTTACTCCAAGCTGTTACCTTATTGCGCGACGATGATACGGATGAAGTGAGCCAAGCGGAGCTGGAACTTCTCCTCGCGGGTTTCCGGGATCTGCGCCGCCGGTTGCGTTCCGGGCGTCAGCGGTCGACCAGGCGGACCAAGGCGGAACGGCTGAAAAGCAGCCTAGCCGCCCTGGTTCAGGACAAACCGCGCGTGCGCGCGGCCATCGACGGCGCCATCGCCGCATTCAACGGCCATCCGGATTCGCCAGCCAGCTTCGAAAAACTCCACCGTTTGCTTCAGGAACAGCCATACCGCCTCGCCTTCTGGCGGGTCGCTTCGGAGGAGATCAACTACCGCCGCTTTTTCCAGATCAACGATCTCGCCGGCATTCGTGTCGAGGTGCCATCCGTGTTCGACGCCGTTCACCGGTTCATCTTGGAGTTGATCGGCGCCGGGCGCATTCACGGCCTTCGTATTGATCACATTGATGGACTGTTCGACCCCCACGGCTATCTGAACCGGTTGCAGGACAAAATCCGGCACGTTTGGAGCAGCGCAAACGGCGCGAGCGGCTCCGACAACGACAAGACCTCAAACTTTTTCATCGTCGTCGAAAAGATTCTCGCCCCCCATGAGCGCCTGCGCGAGGATTGGCCCATCGCCGGCACCACCGGCTACGAATTTCTCAACCGCATGAACGGGTTATTCGTCCATGCGGACGGTGAAACCGCCCTCGATCGGCTGTACGAGCGCTTGGTCGGCAAGAAGCCGAGTTTCGAGAAAGTCGCGTATGACGCCAAGAAGCAGGCCATGGACCTGGAACTGGCCAGTGAATTGCGTGTTCTCGCCAACGAGCTCAATCACCTCGCGGAAACCAATTGGCTGACCCGCGACCATACCCTGGTCGGTTTGCGCCAGGCGCTGCGCGAAGTGGTCGCCAGTTTTCCCGTCTATCGCACCTACGTCGCCCGCTCGGGCGCCACCGCCGAGGATCGGCGCGACATCGACTGGGCGCTCGCCCATGCCCGCCGGCGCAGCCAGCGACTGGACAAAAGCGTCTTTGATTTTCTGCACGGGGTGCTGACGACCGATATCAGCCGCGGACGCCGCTCCGGTTACAACCGCCTGGAAGTGCGGCGCCTAGCCATGAAGGTCCAGCAGTATACCGGGCCGGTCATGGCCAAGGGCGTCGAAGACACCACCTTCTACCGCTACAACCGGTTGACCTCCCTCAACGAGGTCGGGGGCGAGCCGCACCATTTCGGCACCACCTTGGCCGCCTTTCACCATCTGGCGCAAAATCAGGCGCGGCGTTGGCCGCAAGGCATGGTGTGCTCCGCCACCCACGACACCAAACGCGGCGAAGACGTGCGGGCGCGCCTCAATGTCCTGTCCGAGATTCCGGAGGAATGGGGACAGCACGTGCGCCGCTGGATAACTCTCAACCGCCGCCACAAGATCCTGATCGACGACTCGCCGGCGCCGACCGTCGATGACGAATACCTGTTTTATCAAACCGTCATTGGCGCCTTTCCCCTGGAATTCACGGGCGACACCCTGCCCGATGCGGACGCGATGACCGTGTTCCGGGATCGGATCGTGGAGTACATGCTGAAGGCCGTCCGCGAGGCCAAGATCAATTCCATGTGGATCAGCTTCAACGAAGACTACGAAGACGCGCTAAAGCACTTCATTACCGGCGCTCTCGACGTCGGCAAGCCCAACCCGTTCGTGACGGATGCGCAGGCTTTCAGCGATCGCATCGCGCCCGTCGGCATGCTCAACGGCCTTGCGCAGACGATCTTGAAGCTGACCATTCCGGGCGTGCCCGACATCTACCAGGGATGCGAGCTTTGGGACCTGAA
>JAHCKI010000304.1 GCA_026125865.1 Rhodospirillales bacterium | reverse complement strand
CATGCCGACGCCCCCCGTCGACGCGGCCACGGCCTTGCTAGGTCCATCCGCGTCCCCCGTGGCGGCGTTGGAAGGCTCGGTGGGAACTGGGCTTCCCGCCATCGGCGAAAGCCAGTCCGGCGGCGACGACATGGAAGAAATGATCGATCTCGATCGGGTCGAGGGCCGCGTGCGGGCTTCGATGGTGAAGAAAGTCGGCGAGATCGTCGATCGTCATCCGGAGGAAGCGCTGGCGATCCTTCGGAGCTGGCTTAACGAAGAACGCTAATCGATAGGACCTCGGAGAACGCGACCAATGCCTCGCTTCAACGAAGATTTTCGTCAGCTCAGCGGACAGCAAAAAGCGGCGATTTTTCTCCTCGCCCTCGGGGACGAAAATGCCGGAAAGCTGATCGAGCGGATGGATGAGGACGAGATCAAGGATCTGTCGCAAAGCATGGCCAATCTCGGAAAGGTTGGGTCCGTCAATGTCGAGCGCCTATTCGTCGAATTCACCGACCAGCTCTCATCAACCGGTTCGCTCGTCGGCAGCTATCACTCCACCGAACGTCTGCTCGCCAAGTTTCTAGACGACAACCGGGTCAACCAGATCATGGACGAGATCCGCGGCCCGGCCGGTCGCACCATGTGGGACAAGCTCGGCAACGTCAACGAAGGCGTTCTCGCGACCTATCTGAAAAACGAGTACCCGCAAACGGTTGCGGTCGTCCTGTCCAAGATCAAGTCCGACCACGCCGCGCGCGTTCTCGCGCTGCTGCCCGAGAACTTCTCCATGGAAGTGATCCTGCGCATGCTGCGCATGGAACCGGTGCAGAAAGACATCCTCGACCATGTCGAGCGCACCCTCAGAACCGAATTCATGACCAATCTGGCGCGAACCGCTCGTCGCGATTCACACGAACTCATGGCGGAGATCTTCAACAATCTCGATCGCAGCACGGAGAACCGCTTCCTCTCGGCCCTTGAGGAACGAAATCGCGATGCCGCCGACCGCATCAAGCAACTGATGTTCACCTTCGAGGATCTGGTTCGCGTCGACGCCAACGGCGTCCAGCAGCTCCTGCGCCGGGTCGAGAAGGACCAGTTGGCGATGGCGCTCAAGGGCGCTTCGGAAAAAGTCAAGGAGTTGATCTTCACCAACATGTCCGAACGCGCTGCGAAAATGATGCGTGAGGACATGGAGGCGCTCGGTCCCGTCCGCCTACGCGAAGTGGACGAAGCCCAAGCCGGCATCATCACCACGGCAAAATCCTTGATCGACGCGGGAGAAATCAGCGTCGCCTCGGGTAGCGAAAAAGACGAAATGGTGTACTAGAGCAATGTCCGCGGTCGTCAAATACCTCTTCGATCGTCGGTTCGAATCGCCGGTCGACTTCACTCCGAAGATGGCGGGAGTTGACTCGGTCTCGGCGTCGAAATCCGCCGCAGGGGACGAGCCGGAAGTCGTTGTCGTCCACGACGAGCCCGTACCGCTAGTCTTCACCGAGGAAGATCTAAAACGCGCCCACCAAGAAGGTTTCGCGGAGGGTCGCCGCGATGCTGAAACCCTCGCCGCGAACACCACGGAAGAACGGACCGCCCAAGCGCTCGCTCTCATCGCCAAACGCTTCGCCGAAATATTGGAAACGGGCCGCGTCACGGACGCGGCAATCGCCAAACAGGCCACGCAACTAGCCTTGGCGGTCACCGACAAAGTGTTCCCGGACTTCAGCCGCCGCGGCGCACTCGGCGAAATCGAACGCACCGCCGAAGCGGTCATGACACTGGTCCTCGATCAGCCAAGGTTGGCCGTTGTGGTCAACGCTGAGCTTCATGAGTCGATTGCCGAGCGGATTCGTGCACTGGCCGACCGAGAAGGTTTCGCGGGTCACCTGGATGTCACCGCAGACATGACCATGGCCTGGAGCGATTGCCGGATAACCTGGCGAGGAGGCGGTGCCAACCGCGAGGTCGCCGCGCTGCGACGGGACATCGAAGAGCGCATCGAGCAAGCCGTCGCACCCGGCATCGCCGGCGCGACAAACACCGACGTCACCGTCGATGGCCCGCCAACGGACGACATATCGTCACCTCGAGGCATGAACACCCTGAGCAGACCAATACCCGCATAGATCGTTGGGAGATCAAAATGCCAGAAGACACAAATATCGAATTTCAGGACCTGGAGAAGGGAACGGCAGCTTCGATGCCGGCTGTAGGTGACAGCGACGACGGGTTGGCGCAAAGCCAAGACGCAGCCGCGAGACGGAGCGTAAGGGACCTTGAGGCCGTCTATGACATTCCCGTGCAGGTGTCAGCAGTGCTCGGCAAGGCCAGCATGGAGGTAAACCAACTTCTCAAGCTGGGTCGTGGTGCTGTCGTCGAACTGGACCGAAAAGTCGGCGAAGCCATTGATATCTACGTCAACAACCGACTCGTCGCGCGCGGCGAAGTGGTCGTCGTCGAAGACCGGTTGGGCGTCACCATGACAGAAATCGTCAAGGGCGACAGGGTCTGAGACGGACAACATGGCCGAAGCAAAAATCCTCGCGGGTAGATCCGTGACAACTGAAATGAAAACCAACGCGAAATCGAAGGTCGATCGGGCCACCGCTCTTGGTTTGCTGTGCGGCTTCGCCATGATCACCTTGGCCGTGATTTTTGGCGGCAGCCCTGCTTCGTTTCTGAATGCCCCGTCTCTACTGATCGTTCTGGGCGGAACATTGTCGGTGGTCACGATCTGTTTTTCGCTCGGCGAGGTCGCCAACACCGTCCGAGCGGTGGCGCAAGCGCTTTTTCACAATGTACGCGATCCGAGCGACGCGGCGGTTCAGGTACTCCGCCTCGCGGAACGCGCTCGCCAATTCGGTGTGTTGCGTTTGCAGCAAGCGCTCCCCGAGACGGAAGACCATCCGTATTTACAGAAGGGCCTCGCGCTTGCCGTGGACGGCATTGCCACCGAAACCCTTGAAGCGATCCTGGTCCGTGACCTGCATGCGACCCAGCAACGCCACGCCGCTTGCGCCACCGTTTTGCGCAAAGCTGCCGAATACGCGCCGGCCATGGGGCTTATCGGTACGCTGATCGGACTGGTGCAGATGCTCGCCAACCTCGATGACCCGTCGGCCATCGGCCCCAGCATGGCCGTCGCCTTGTTGACCACGCTCTATGGCGCGGTTTTGGCCAACCTGGTGTTTTCGCCCTTGGCGACGAAACTGGAACGTAACTCGGCAGCGGAAGCTCTGGTCAACCAGGTCTACCTGCTTGGAGCCGTCTCAATTGGCCGCCAGGAAAACCCTCGCAGCCTGGAAATTCTGCTGAACAGCGTACTGCCGCCGGCGAAGCGCGTACGGCACTTCGACTGACCCGACGCCAACGGAGAACGTGAACATGCGGTTACTCATTATCGGCATCCTCAATGGACACATCGGCGCCGCCAGCCGTATCGCCATCGAGCGCGGCGCGACTGTCCTGCACTCCGAAAGCTTCGAGGGTGGCCTCAACATACTTCGGTCGGGTCAGAGCGC
>JAHCKI010000303.1 GCA_026125865.1 Rhodospirillales bacterium | reverse complement strand
TCTTCGTTCCGGGACTCATGGGCTCTCGCCTCGTCGACGACAACGGTTACCTTTGGGGCGGCAGTGTCGTCGACACCATCAACCGCTTGCCTGACCTGGAGTATCGCCCAAACGCGGGCGCAGGAACGGACACGGGCAATAGCGTCCGCGCCAATGAGATTCTGAGCGATTTCCAGATCCTGGGCGGATTCGAGGTTTCCGCCTATCAGCCGATCTTGGCGTTTTTCCGCGAACAGGGGTTCGTCGAGGGTAAAACGCTGTTTGTGTTCCCTTACGATTGGCGGCAAAGCAATTTCGTCAGTGCCAAACAACTGGCCGATTTCGTCGACGCGACGCCTCAGCTCAAGGACCATCGTTTCAACATCGTGTCCCACAGCATGGGCGGCCTGGTTTCGCTGATATACCTCCACCGCCACGGCGGCAACGACCGGGTTAAGTACCTCGTCACATTGGGAACGCCCCACCTCGGGTCGCTGCTGGCGTTCTCCAATCTTCTGGGCGAGGCCGACCTGAAGCTCACGCTTCTTGAACAACTGGTCGGCAAGGCAACGTTGCGCCGGGTCCTGTTCTCGTTTCCATCGCTCTACGAACTGATGCCCCACTATGTGCGCGCATGCCTGGTGACCGACGGCGAAGACGTACCGGAGAACGGGACCTGCGACCTTTTGAGCGACGACCTATGGCGGGCCATCGAGCGCAAACCGGGCATGCAGGATGTGTTGCCTAAGCAGTTAGCCACCTATCTCGAGGGTGGCCGCAATCTGAGAAGCCTGACATGCGCACCGATGCCGCCGGGAGTAACCACGTTCCGTTTCGCCGGAACGCGAATCAGCACATTCGCCCAGGTCCTCGTCGATTCTTCGAAAACACGACCGGTGGAATGGAACTTTCTCGATGGCGACGGGTCGGTCGCCGAGTACAGCGCGGCTTGTGGTGATCCCGCCTCGACGGAGATCGTGTTTTCCGATCACTTGGCCATGCTGGAGAACGAGACGGTGCATCACCGGCTGCGCAACATCCTGCTCGCCAGCGCCATGGGCGATCCCTTCAAGGGCGCGTTCAAGACGCGGGGCGGCAAGGAAACGATTACCGCACACACGCCTCGGGTGTCGTTCGAACTGGATAGCCAATATTACCTTCCGGGCAAGGACGCCTTGGCGACCGTACACCTGGACACAGGCGACGGTATGCCGGTTCCCGGCATTTCCCTGACAGCCACACTCATTGCCGGTGGCGCGCCTGATACCCCTTTGCAGTCGCTGCAAGCCATCGAGGATAGTCCGGGAGATTATGTCTTCGAATTTTCGACACCGAACGAAGAAGGGCAGTATCGCCTGCGCGTCGACATCCCGGGCGCCGGACCGGTGGAGAACTATTTCGTCGTGATAGACCGCGACGGCGGTACGGGAAAGAACCCAACTCCGGCCAAATAGACCGGGGGGCGGAGGGAGGACACGATGGATCGCCGCACACTTGGACGGTGTCTACGGTGCTGGTGCCTTGCGGTCGTGCTCGCTTTCCTTGCCGCGCGCGATGTCCAAGCCGGGGACTCGTACGCCCTGCTCATCGGCGTTTCACGCTATCCCAACCTGGCGGAGAGGTTCCAGTTGCAGGGGCCGGCCAACGACGTCGCCCTGTTCAAGGATCTGTTGTTGGAGCGCGGATTTGCCGAGGAGCGAATTGTCGTTTTGACGGATTCACCCGGCGCGGCTCCGCCGACCCGCAGTGCCATTCTGGACGCCCTTGCGAAGCTGCAACAGTCCGTCAAGCCGGATGATTTTGTGCTGCTTTTCTTTGCCGGCCATGGTTCGCAACAGCCGGCTAAGAGTGCCGAGGACACGACGGAAACGGAGCATAGCAACGAGACGGACGGCCTCGACGAAATCATTTTGCCAAGCGATGCCGCCGGCTGGGACGGCAGCAAAGGGACCGTGACCAACGCCATCATCGACGATGAAATCGGCGCCCATGTCACGGCGATCCGCAACGCCGGCGCGTTCGTCTGGGCGGTGTTCGATAGCTGCCATTCGGGCACCATGCTTCGCGGTGTCGCGACCGGTGAGCGCGATCGCCGCATCGACCCAAGGGATCTCGGCATTCCACCGGAAGCGATCGCCGACGCCAAGGCAAAGGCGTCGCGAACGCGGGGCGGGTCGGGAAAGGAAACGATGTTGGACCCCGACCAACCGTTGAATCCCGGTGCGGGCGGATACGTGGCGTTCTATGCCGCCCAATCGACCCAGGAAACACCGGAGATGTTGTTGCCGCTCGGTATTGGCGATCAAAAGCTTCACGGTCTCTTCACCTACACCCTCGCCGCCACCATTGCCAGCCACGGCGGGATTTCCTATCGCCAGGCAAGGGATCAGATCCTGCAACACTACCTCGCCATCGCGCGGCTCGACCCGATCCCTCTCGTCGAGGGGGACACCGCCGACTTGGATCGGCAAGTCATGGGACTTGCCAAGCAGGCGCCGATCCGTCAGTGGCCGGTGCGGCCGACGCGACAAGGGTTGCGAATCGATGCCGGGCAACTCCATGGCCTGACCGCCGGAACCGTTCTCGCCATTGTCCCCGCGGCGACGGCCCAGGAGTCCGATGACGTTCTCGGCTATGCCCGTGTCGAGCACGCGGCTTCCACTTACGCCCTACTCGTCCCCTCCGACCATGAGGGTCGCGACGCGACAACGGAGGTCCCGCGCGGCGCGTTCGCGAGATTGGTGGACGCCCGGTTGAAGACGAGCGTAAGGGTTGGTGAGCCCCCCGAACCGCCTTCGGAACGGGACGATTTCGCCACCGTTCGCGAGATACTCAACAGTCTGCACGACCGGCAATCCGATGACCTTGCAATCGAATGGGTGGCGCCGGGCGAGGCGGCCGATATTCACCTCGTGGTTCGCGAGGGGCGGCTCTGGTTTCTGTCGTCATCGGGGCGATTGGCCACGGACGGCCCCATGAAGTCCGCGTCGCTGACCATTCCCGAAACCAATAGCGATGAAGCGGGGCGCCGGCGATTGGCCGCCAATATCATCACCAATCTGGTCAGAATAGGGCGCGTCGCCAACCTCTATCGCATCGCCGGCCATTTGTCGGGAAACGCGATCGCGAATTCGCTGGACGTCCGGTTCAAGGTGACCCGAGGCGCCGACGGCGCGCTCGAATCCTTGGAGGCCAACGAGTTTCCGACCCTGTTCGATGGGGATCGACTCGCCTTCACCATGCGCAACGAGGGCAACGCGCCCCTTGACGTAACTGTTCTGTTCATCGACAGCGCTTTCGGCATCGAACCCTGGTTCCCTGTAGACGGCCGCAACAACCGCCTGATGCCCGGCGATACGGTCGAGGACGCGCTCGAAGTCACGCTGACGACAACCGGGATGGAGCGGTTGTTCTTCATCGCGGCGGCGACCCAAGCCGCCAGCCCCGGCACCAACTTCAGCTATTTGGCGCAACCCCGTCTGGTGACACGTGGCGGCAAGTCCGGACCGGGGGTCGGAGGAACACTGACGCTCACCGACCTACTCCGCAAT
>JAHCKI010000302.1 GCA_026125865.1 Rhodospirillales bacterium | reverse complement strand
TGCGCGTTTTGCCGCGCCTGAACGAAGACATCAACGAGGAATGGATTTCGGACAAGACCCGATTCGCCTGTGACGGCCTGCGCCGCCAGCGCCTGGATCGGCCCTATGTTCGCGTCGATGGCCGGTTGCGCCCGGCGGGTTGGAGCCAAGCCTTCGCGGCCATCAAGGACCGGATTTCCGGGTGCGGCGGTGGTGAAATCGCCGCCATTGCCGGTGATCTGGCCTGTTGCGAATCCATGGTCGCGCTGAAGGACCTTTTGACCGCTCTCGGATCGCCGCATCTGGATTGCCGTCAGGACGGCGCCGCCCTCGACGCCGGAACGAGAGCCTCGTATCTGTTCAACTCCACCATCGCCGGAATTGATCAAGCGGACGCCATCCTCCTTGTCGGCACCAATCCGCGTGTGGAGGCGCCGATCGTCAATGCCCGCATCCGCGCGCGGTTCCTGACCGGCCAAGTGCAGATCGCCGCAATCGGACCGGACGCGGATCTCACCTACGAGCATCAGTCCCTCGGCAACGATCCCCAGCTCCTGCAGAAGATCCTGGCCGGAAAGCACGCGTTCGCCAAGGTGCTTGCCGACGCCAAGCGGCCGATGCTGGTTCTGGGCATGGGCGCCCTGGCGCGGGCGGATGGCGGCGCCATTCTCGGACTGGCGCGCGAGATCGCCGACAAGTACGGCCTGATCGACGAAGCCGGCGGCTGGAACGGTTTCAACGTTTTGCACACGGCGGCGTCGCGGGTCGGCGGACTTGATGTCGGTTTCGTTCCGGGGGAGGGTGGACGCGACACCTCGGGAATTTGCGAAGGCGCGGCGAGCGGAGCGATCAAGGTTCTGTTTCTGTTGGGCGCCGACGAAGTCGATACGCAGGCGCTCGGCAGCGCGTTCGTGGTCTATCTGGGCCACCATGGCGATGCCGGCGCGCAGCGTGCCGACGTGGTGTTGCCTGGTGCCGCCTACACGGAAAAGAGCGGCACCTACGTCAATACGGAAGGCCGCGTGCAACATGGCCGCCGCGCGGTCCAGCCGCCAGGCGAGGCCCGTGAGGACTGGAAGATCCTCCGAGCCCTGTCGGAAGCGCTTGGCCACGCGCTGCCATACGACACGCTCGATCAAGTTCGGGCACGGCTCGGCGAGGTCAACGCCGTGTTTTCCGACATCGGTGTTGTGCGGCCGGCATCCTGGTCGGCGTTCGGAACTTCGGGGACGCCGAGCGTCAGCCCGTTCGCCTCACCCATCACGAATTTCTACATGACCAATGCCGTCTGCCGGGCATCGGAAACCATGGCGGAATGCGCTCGAGCGTTGCAGCCGTCAAACGAAAGGAAGACCGGGACCCATGGCTGAACTGTGGGCTGGCTATATCTGGCCGACAATTTGGATTGTTCTGCAAATTGTCGTGATCGTCGTACCGCTGCTGCTGGCCGTCGCCTATCTGACGTTCGCCGAGCGCAAGGTGATCGGCGCCATGCACCTCCGCAAGGGGCCGAACGTGGTCGGTCCCTTCGGGCTGCTGCAGCCCATGGCCGACGGTATGAAACTGTTCTTCAAGGAAACGGTCTTACCGACACGGGCCAACAAGGGCGTGTTCGTTATCGCCCCCATGCTCACCTTCATTCTGTCGTTGATCGCCTGGGCGGTGATCCCCTTCGGCGAAGGCCTCGTGGTGGCCGATATCAATGTCGGCATCCTCTATCTCTTCGCCATCTCGTCCCTTGGCGTCTACGGCATCATCATGTCCGGTTGGGCCAGCAACTCGAAGTACGCATTTCTCGGCGGTCTGCGATCGGCGGCGCAGATGGTGTCCTATGAAGTCTCCATGGGCTTCATCATCATCACCGTTCTGCTCTGCGTCGGCTCGCTCAACCTTTCAGATATCGTCATGGCGCAAAAGGGCTCATGGGGTTTCCTCAACTGGTACGCGTTCCCCTTGCTGCCCATGGCGGTGATCTTCTTTGTGTCGACACTGGCGGAAACCAACCGCCATCCGTTCGACCTTCCCGAGGCGGAAGCGGAACTGGTGACGGGGTACAACGTCGAATATTCGGCGATGACCTTCGCGCTGTTCTTCCTCGGCGAGTACGCCAACATGATCCTCATGTCGGGGATGACGACCATCCTTTTCCTCGGGGGCTGGTTGCCGCCGTTCGATTTCGCGCCGTTTACGTGGGTACCGGAGCCGATCTGGTTCTTCCTGAAGATCGCCTTGTGTTTGCTGGTGTTCATCTGGGTTCGGGCAACATTTCCGCGGTATCGTTACGATCAATTGATGCGCCTCGGTTGGAAGGTGTTTCTGCCGATCTCGTTGGCGGGCGTCGTCATCGTGGCCGGTGTTCTCGTGTTGTTTGGCTGGGCGCCCCAGGCGGGCTGAGACAGGGGTGAAGGACAGGATGCCGACTAAGGGAGCATGGGGACAATGAGCTTCATTGAACGCGGTGCCCGTACCGTTTTTCTTTCCGAGCTGCTGTCGGGCATGGCTCTGACCTTCCGCTATATGTTTCGGCCCAAGGTCACCGTCAACTATCCCTACGAGAAAGGCCCCTTGAGCCCGCGATTCCGGGGCGAACACGCGCTGAGACGTTATCCCAACGGCGAGGAGCGCTGCATCGCCTGCAAGCTGTGCGAAGCCATTTGCCCGGCCCAGGCGATCACCATCGAGGCCGAGCCCCGCAGCGACGGCAGCCGCCGAACGACGCGCTACGACATCGATATGCTGAAGTGCATCTACTGCGGCTTTTGCCAGGAAGCGTGTCCGGTGGATGCGATCGTCGAAGGACCGAACTTCGAGTTCGCCACCGAAACCCGCGAAGAGCTCATGTACGATAAGGATAAGTTGCTGGCGAACGGAGATCGGTGGGAACCCCAGATCGCCGCCAGGTTGGAAGCCGATGCTCCCTATCGTTGAATCACGGCCGGTGCCTATTGAGATTGCCACCGTGGGAGGGTATGAACGGCGGCGTCGCGGTACCAAAACAAATTCTTTTGCCTTGTAGCAGATTGTTCATCCTGATGGTTATTCAAGCCCTGGCATTCTATCTCTTCGCGTTTATCGCCGTGGCGTCGGCCGTCATGGTGATATCGGCGCGTAATCCCGTGCATTCCGTCCTGTTCTTGATTTTGGCGTTTTTCAATTCCGCCGGCCTGTTCATCCTCATGGGGGCGGAATTCCTCGCCATGATCCTGGTCGTCGTCTACGTGGGCGCCGTCGCGGTCCTGTTCCTGTTCGTGGTGATGATGCTCGATATCAACTTCGTCGAACTGCGACAGGGATTCTTGCAGTACCTGCCGGTTGGCTGTCTCATCGGTTTCGTGCTGTTGGTGGAGCTTCTCATCATCGTCAGTGGTTGGACACTGGCGCCGGAGATGGCCGCCGGAGGCGCCGCGCCGATGCCGCCCGTGGAAACCGTCTCCAACACCGCAGCGCTCGGCCATCTGGTCTATACACAATATGTTTATATCTTCCAGGCGGCCGGGGTCATTTTGCTGGTGGCCATGATCGGCGCCATCGTCCTCACCCATCGCCGGCGGCC
>JAHCKI010000301.1 GCA_026125865.1 Rhodospirillales bacterium | reverse complement strand
GCTCTTGCCAGGTTTCCGTCTCGACGGCGCACGCATACGGTAGCTCCTGGCGAAGGTGCAGGTAAATCTTTTCCCTCGTGATTTCCGCGGCCAGCAACCGCAGCGGCATATCGGATATCTGATCCTCCGGGAACAGCCAGGGCCCGGGTTCCATGCGCGACACCAAACAGGCGACCAAGTCCCCGACGCCGTCGCCGGTAAGCGCCGACACCATGAACGTTTCCGAAAACACCCCCGTGCCGGCGAGATCGGCGGCGAGCGCCAGCAGCGCCGGCTTGTCGACGCGATCCACCTTGTTGAGGGCGAGAATCGCCCGCCGGTTGCGGGCGGCGAGTTCGTCGACGATCCGCCGGGTATCGCCGTTGACGCCCGCGGCGCTGTCGACCACCAGCACGGTTTCATCGGCGTCCGCCGCGCCGCTCCAGGCGGCGGCCACCATGGCCCGATCGAGGCGCCGGCGTGGGCGGAATATGCCCGGTGTATCCACCAGCACGATCTGGGCGTCGCCTTCGATGACAATACCGAGGATGCGCGAGCGGGTCGTCTGCACCTTGGGCGTGACGATCGATACCTTGCTGCCGACGAGACGGTTGACCAACGTCGACTTGCCCACATTGGGCGCGCCGATGACAGCAACGAAACCGCACGTTGTTCGGCGTTCGGCGGAGGCTTCGGGTTCGGCTGGGGTTTGGTGATCCGTCGCGGTTTCGCGCTCACTCATTGTCGCGCAACTTGATTTGATCCAGGAGGATTCGCGCCGCCGCCTTCTCGGCGGCTTGCTTCGATTTCCCGGTGGCCGTCACGGTTGCATAGCCTACGACATGGACCTCGACGGTAAACATCGGCGCATGGGCCGGACCTTCGCGCGAAATCTCCCGGTATTGCGGTAGCGGCAATCCCCTGCCCTGCACCAATTCCTGCAACTCCGTCTTCGGGTCCTGGGGCGGTTTGTGGGATTCATCCATCAACGGCAGCCAATGGCGACGCACGAATTTTTCCGCGGCGTCGAGACCGCCATCGAGAAAAATGGCCGCCAGCACCGCCTCGCAGGCGTCCGCCAAAAGGCCGGAATTATGGCGGCCACCGCTATCCTCTTCGCCGCGAGACAACCGCAAGCACGCTCCCAAACCGATGGCGTTGGCGACTCGCGCCAAGGCTTGCCGTCGAACCAGGGCAGTGTGGCGACGGGCCAAGGCGCCTTCGGGTTCATGGGGAAACGTATCGAAAAGGAGGTGAGCGACCACCAGCCCGAGGACGCGATCACCGAGAAACTCCAGGCGCTCATTCGACCGCGCATTCCCGGCAACGCTGGAATGGGTCAGGGCGAGGTCCAGACGGCGGGGATCATCAAATGTGTGCCCGAGATTCCGAAGCAGCTCCTTCAAGCGTTCGGCGCGGTCGCCGTCGTCCGCGTCCTTGTCGCTCATTCAATGCCGTCGAAGATGCGATCGACTCTGAGATTGTCGTACCAATTCCAAATTTTCCATACCTCGCCTTGCACGGAAAAGAAAATAAACTCGGCGCGACCCACCAGGTTTTCATAGGGAACGAAGCCGACCTCGTTGAGAAAGCGGCTGTCGCGGGAGCTGTCGCGGTTATCGCCCATGGCGAAGAAGTGGCCTTCGGGAACCGTATAGACACCGGTGTTGTCGAAGGGACTATTGTCGCTTTCCTCGATGATCAGGTGTTCGCGTCCCCCCGGCAGTACCTCAATGTAGCGCCGGAAACGGCGCACATTGCCGAAAGTGTCCTGCACGGTGTAGTCGCCGTCGTCGCGGCGCCCGACCGCCTCGCCATTGATGTGAAGAATGCCGCCGGACACCTGAATTTTGTCGCCGGGCAAGCCGACGATCCGCTTGATGTAGTCGGTCGAGTTGTCGGTGGGCAGCTTGAACACCACGACGTCGCCGCGTTCCGGCGGCGTGTCCATGACACGACCCTGGATCAACGGCAATCCCAATGGCAGTGAATAGCGGCTATAGCCGTACGAAAATTTCGATACGAACAAATAGTCCCCCACCAACAGCGTGGGGATCATGGAACCGGACGGAATACTGAAAGGTTCGTACGCAAACGTGCGCACGACGAGAGCAATAAGAACCGCGTAAACAACGGTCTTAACGAGCTCAATAACGCCGTGACTTTTCTGCTGAGACATTGGGAAGCCTGTGAATTCGGGGGACGCCGGCATTCATCTCTCCCCCGGCGCAGCGGCCAAATCAAGCCCGTCACACACGCGCCTGTCAAGGCGCCTGTGACAAACCCTGGTTTTGCGCGATGGCGGAGATGACCACGACGGCGTGGGCCATGGGATACTCGTCGGTCAGGGTTACCTCGATCACGGCCGTCATTCCGGCCGGCGTCAGGTCCTCGAGCCGCCGCCGGGCGCCGCCGGAAAGCCGCATCACCGGCTTCCCCGACGGTAAATTGTCGATCACCATGTCGCGCCAGAAAACGCCATCGCGAAGCCCCGTACCAAGGGCCTTGGAACAGGCTTCCTTGGCGGCGTAGCGTTGGGCGTAACAGGCGGCGCGGTTGATTCTGCGATCGCACCGCCGGCGCTCTCCGTCGGTATAGATGCGGGCGCAGAAACGCTCTCCGAAACGGTCAAGCGTCTGTTCGATACGCCGAATGTCGAGCAGGTCGGTCCCGACACCGATGATCATTGCACGCCCTTCCCCGCGCTTAGCCGCCGATCCCGGCACTGCGGGCTTCATCCATGCAGTGGCGCATCCGGCGAATGCTCGCCTCGAAACCGATGAAGATCGCTTCCCCCACCAGGAAATGGCCGATGTTGAGTTCCATGATGTTGGGAATAGCGGCGACGGCGCCGACGGTCTCGTAGGTGAGGCCATGGCCGGCATGGCATTCCAGGCCGATGTCCTGACAATGTCGGGCGGCAGCCTGAATGCGCGTCAGTTCTTCTTGGCGGGCGGCGCCGGCGGCATCGCAATAGGCGCCGGTATGGATCTCCACGACCGGCGCGCCCAGGTCGCGGGCGGCATCCAATTGAGCCAAGGAAGGCTCCACGAACAGCGACACGCGAATGCCCGCCTCGCCGAGGGCGCCGATGATGGGGGCCAACAGCGAGCGGTTGGACACGGCATCGAGTCCGCCCTCGGTCGTTCGTTCCTCGCGCCGTTCCGGCACCAGACACACGGCGTGCGGACGCAGCCGCAACGCCACCGCCAGCATGTCATCGCATGCGGCCATTTCCATATTGAACGGCACCGGGATATCAGTCACGAGGGCGGCCATATCGTCATCGCTGATGTGACGCCGATCCTCGCGAAGGTGGGCCGTTATGCCGTCCGCACCCGCCGCCACCGCCATGCGAGCGGCACGCACCGGATCGGGGTGGTATCCGCCACGGGCATTGCGAATCGTTGCCACGTGGTCGATGTTGACGCCCAGGCGTAAATGCTCCGCCATAATGTGCTCAGTCTTTTCCAATCATTGCGAGCACTTCACCCCGCTGCTCGGTCCTTGAAGGAAGATGAACGGTATGTTCATCAAGAAAGCGCCTTGCCCT
>JAHCKI010000300.1 GCA_026125865.1 Rhodospirillales bacterium | reverse complement strand
CCATGGACGGCGACCGCCCGGCGGCGATGCGGTACACCGAGGCTCGGCTGGCCCGTTCGGCCCATGTCCTGATCGACGACATCGACAAGGAAACCGTCGATTTCCAGGACAACTACGACGGTTCGGCGAGTGAACCGACGGTTTTGCCGGCGCGCTACCCGAATCTTCTGGTCAACGGCGCCGGCGGCATTGCCGTCGGCATGGCCACCAACATTCCGCCCCACAACCTGGGCGAAGTGATCGACGCCTGCTGCGCCCTGATCGACAATCCGGACTTGGGCATCCCAGAGCTGATCGAGACCTACCTGCCGGGACCGGACTTTCCGACCGGCGCGCAAATTCTCGGGCGCCAGGGCATTCTCTCCGCCTACCACACCGGGCGCGGCTCCATCGTCATGCGCGGCCGCACGCGGATCGAGGACATCCGCAAGGATCGCCAGGCCATCATCGTCGACGAGGTGCCGTATCAGGTCAACAAGGCGCGCATGATCGAGATCATCGCCGAGGCCGTCCGCGACAAGCGGATCGAGGGCATATCGGACCTGCGCGACGAATCCGATCGCGACGGCATCCGGGTGGTGATCGAAATCAAGCGGGACGCGGAACCGGACGTCGTCCTCAACCAGTTGTATCGGTATTCGCCGCTGCAATCGTCGTTCGGGGTGAACATGCTCGCCCTCGACGGCGGCCGTCCGAAGACCATGAACCTCAAGGAGGTGCTGGCCGCCTTCCTGGTCTTCCGCGAGGAGGTCATCCGCCGGCGCACCGCGTACGAACTGGGCAAGGCCCGTGAGCGCGCCCATGTTCTCGTCGGCCTGTCCGTCGCGGTCGCCAATATTGATGAGATCGTTTCCTTGATAAGACGCTCGCGCGATCCTGCCGAGGCGCGCGCCGGACTCATGGCGCGGGCGTGGCCGGCCGCCGATGTCGCTCCGCTCATCGCCCTTGTGGAGGACTCGGACGCGGGGGTGCGCGACGGCGTCTATCACCTCAGCGAAATCCAGGCGCGCGCCATCCTCGATCTGCGCCTGCACCGCCTCACCGGCCTCGAACGGGACAAGATCGGCGACGACCTCAAGGCGCTCGGCGACAAGATCCGCGAATATCTGGAAATCCTTGGATCGCGGGAGCGCTTGCTCGAGGTGCTGCGGCAGGAGTTGCTGGAGATCAAGGACCAGTTCGGCACGCCGCGCCGCACCACGCTGGAAGAGTACTCCGGCGAAACCGACATCGAGGACCTGATCCAGCGCGAGGACATGGTGGTGACGGTCACCAACACCGGCTACATCAAGCGGGTGCCGCTCAGTACCTACCGGGCGCAGCGCCGTGGCGGCAAGGGCCGGGCCGGCATGGCCACCCGCGAGGAGGATTTCGTTAGCCAGGTGTTCGTGGCCAACACCCATACGCCCGTCCTGTTCTTCTCGTCGACGGGCATGGTCTACAAGCTCAAGGTCTACAAGCTTCCGGTGGGAACGCCGCAGGCGCGCGGCAAGGCGATGGTCAACCTGTTGCCGCTGGATGCGGACGAGAGCATCACCACCCTGATGCCGCTGCCCGAAGACGAAACGCTGTGGGCCCAGTTGTTCGTGGTCTTCGCCACCGCCTCCGGCGGGGTGCGCCGCAACGCCCTGTCGGATTTCACCAACGTCATGGCCAACGGCAAGATCGCCATGAAGCTGGACGCGGGCGACCGGCTGGTCCGCGTGCGGCCGTTCGGCGAGTTCGACGACATCCTATTGTTCACGCGCGGCGGGCAATGCATTCGTTTTCCGATCAGCGACGTTCGCGTTTTCAGCGGCCGCACCTCCACCGGCGTGCGCGGCATCAAGCTCGCCAAGGGCGACGAGGTCATCAACATGTGCGGGCTGCGCCACGTGGACTACGACGCGGCCACCCGCGACGAATACCTGTCTTCGGTCAACGCCGCCCGCCGTCTGGCCGGCAGCGAGTACGCCGGGGTGGATGGCGACAGCAAACGCGAGCGGGACGGGGAGTTGGCTGCCCGTCTCGATACACCCCGATTCGAAGAAATGGCGGCCAACGAAGAGTTCCTGTTGACGGTCGCCGAGGACGGATACGGCAAGCGCACGTCTTCCTATGAGTACCGCATCAGCGGTCGCGGCGGCTCGGGCGTGGCGGCCCTGGGGCTGGATCGCGCCGACGGCGCCAGCACGATGGTCGCCTCCTTCCCGCTTCTGGTGACGGACCAACTGGTCATGGTCACCGATGGCGGCCAGCTCATCCGCGTCACTGTTGATGGTATCAGCCTGATGGGACGGACGAGCCGCGGCGTTCGCTTGTTCACGACCGGGGAGGGCGAACGGGTCGTCTCCGTCACCCGCATCCGCGATGTGGAAGACAACGGCGACGATGACACCAGCGAAATCAGCGAAAACAACAACGGTAACGGAAACGACACCAGCAACCACTAGCACGACACGAACCCGGCGGGACACGGCCAATCGCTCGGCGCAACCGGGCGAGAAACAACAGAGAAAGGGTTCGCGGCGTTCGAACACCCGGAGGAGAGAACTGGCATGACGAGGCTCCGAATTGGTGTCTATCCCGGCACCTTCGATCCGCTGACGAACGGCCATATGGACGTGATCAGTCGGGCGGCCCACGTGGTCGACCGGCTCATCGTCGCCGTCGCCGAAAACATCGGCAAGGAACCTCTGTTCAGTTCGACCGAGCGTGTCGAGATGGTCAGGGAACAGATCGAACGGATGGAGGCGGGCGACGGCCGCGTGATCGAGGTGCGCCCCTTTTCCAACCTGCTCATGCACTTCGTCACCGAAGTGGGGGCGGGAATCATTCTCCGCGGGCTGCGCGCCGTTTCCGACTTCGAGTACGAATTCCAGATGGCGGCGATGAACGACCGCCTCAATCGCGAGGTGGAGACGGTGTTTCTCATGGCCTCGGAAAATCACCAGTTCATCGCGTCGCGCTTCGTCAAGGAAATCGCCCGCCTCGACGGCGACATCAGATCTTTCGTCCCCCCGGAAGTCGAAGTCCGCGTGCGAGAACGCCTCGGAGGCGGTTGACCGCCGCGACACGGGGTAACCAGGCGGTTGACCGCCGCGACATGGGGTAACCAGGCGGTTGACCGCCGCGACAAGAGTTGACCCGGCGGTTGACCGCCGCGACAAGGGATAGCCTCCCGGCCGGCCGCACGGGATTGACCATCGCCGTTGCCGTTGCGTATTGTGCGGCACGCAACCGACTTGCCACCCCCGAGCAAGCAAAGCGCCCGTAGCTCAGTCGGCAGAGCATCTGACTTTTAATCAGAGGGTCGTTGGTTCGAATCCAACCGGGCGTACCAAATTCAAGATAAAAAACAAGAATTTAGGGGTGCCGCGTGTGTAGAAGCGGAAAGAACGGCTGGTTCTAGGTAACATCCTAGGTAACAAGGGGCGACCAAGCACATCGGTCCTGCCGGGCATTAATGTTGGGCGGCTCTGGAAACCTATTCGCCCCGTCGCGCCCAAAATGACCTTGTCGACCTGATTGCTGAGGCGGTGTAGGCGCAACTACGCGATGTTCGACTGAGT
>JAHCKI010000030.1 GCA_026125865.1 Rhodospirillales bacterium | reverse complement strand
CTCAAAAGTGAACGCTCCCGCCGGTTGGGCGGCGGCGTCAAGGGCCACCGTGCCGCTGCCGGCAAACGACAACGGACCATGGGTCGCCGCGAGACGCATGATTTCCCAAATGCCGCCGTTGTCGCGCCATCGCATCAGCCCCTCGGGCCAACGACGCGGATCCAGGTGACCGATCAACAGGGAATTGAACGCCACCGCCTGGATTTCGTTTCCCAAGGGCAGATCATATTGGGCGGGCAGCTTCAGGGTCGCCGCTGACGCCGTCAGGGCGTATGTAGCATCGGGGTACGCATCGTCGGACGCGTCCGAAATGTTCCGGCCGCTGGCGTCGAGGGCAGCAAGCGTCATCGACTCGCCGTTGGCCGTTTGCAACGTCCAGTCACGAATATGCAAGTCGCCAGCCGGAAGAGGCCCGCCGGCATCCGTTTCGATCATGAACGCGTCCGCCCGACCCCGCGCGGCGACGCGCCCTATGGTGGTGGTGAACTCCATCGTGTGGTCGCCTAAAACCTCGATTGTGGATCGGGTCCAGATGAAGGGGGACGTCGAGATGTCCAGTCCCGCGGCGGACCATGACCATCCACCGTCGTGCGGTGGCGCGGTCATCGCCGGCCGCGTGAAGGAAAGACGCACGGTGGTCGGATAGCCGCCCACATCCAAATCGTCATAATCGATCACATAGCCCGCGTTGCGGCGCGAATCGATCCAGGTTTCGGTTTGAGCGCGAAGGTACACACCGAACAGCAGCCAGTAGGCGCTGTACAGGAGCACGAGCGTAATCAGCGCGGCCAGGATGAAAAGGCCAAGTCGTCGGCCGCGACGAGACGTTCTTGTTGAAGACATGGCTCAAGGCTTCTCAGTGGTCGTGCCCAGAATTTCCGGCTCGGAAATCTTTGTCGTGAAACCCTTATAGTGCGTTGCTCCCGTCAGATCGAGCGGCTACGCTGTTCATACACCGGTGGGGCGGGATGCATAGGGTGGCGAGTGCATTTGACAAGGGAGCGAAACCGCATCAGCCGCTGTTGATCATGGCGGCACCGGTGTTGTTCGTGCTGCTTTGGAGTACCGGCTTCATCGGCGCCAAGATGGGGCTGCCGTACGCGCCTCCGTTCACGTTTCTCGTCGTGCGGTTTGGCATCGCGGCCGCGTTGCTGGCGACCGTCGCCGTGTTGGTTCGCGCACCCTGGCCAAAATCATGGGCCGACTACGGCACGGCCTCGCTGGTTGGCGTGCTGATCCACGGTGTCTACATCGGCGGCGTATTCTCCGCCATCCACCACGGCATGCCGGCGGGTGTGGCCGCGTTGATCGTGGGATTGCAGCCGGTGCTGACCGCTGTTCTGGCCGGTCCCTACCTGCACGAACGGGTGACCATGAAACAGTGGGCCGGTCTCCTTATCGGTCTCGCCGGTGTGATCCTGGTGGTCGCCAACAAGCTGCAATTCGAGACCGATCATATCTTCGGTGTGCTTTTTACCTTGGGGTCTCTCTTTGGCATCACCATCGCCACGCTGTATCAAAAGCGGCACGGTGGCGGAATGGACCTCCGAACCGGATCGGCGATCCAGTTTGCCGCCGCCACGGTATCGGTGGCGATCCCCGCCGCCATCTTCGAGCAAGTGAAAATCCAGTGGTCGGGCGAGTTTATCTTTGCGTTGAGCTGGTTGGTTTTGGTTCTGTCTATTGGGGCCGTAACCCTTCTTTATGTCATTATTAGGCGCGGCGCGGCGGCAAAAGTTGCTAGTTTGTTTTATCTGGTTCCGCCCGTGACGGCGTTGATCGCCTTTTTCCTGTTCGGTGAAACATTGGGGCCGACCGCGCTGATCGGAATGGCCGTGACGGTTCTCGGTGTTTCCCTGGTCACCCGAAGCTAGACGTGATTCAAGTCGAGTCAGGCGCCGTCTATCGCCAGTAACGGCTGCATTGCCATTTTGTTACAGCGTATTGGCGTGGTATTGACGCTGATGGGGGGTGGTTGTCCCGGTGCGATTTCTTGTTCACGGCCGGCAGAAGCCGGCATTGAAAAGTAAAATCATTCTCAAAACACGATGCGACTGAATTGCGGAACCTGTATTCAGTACGATCTCTGGTAGTATTGCCCGGACTGCCAGAATTTAATTTCAAGCAAAATAGTAAAATGGGTTAGATTTCACTAGAAACGATCAAGAAACGTGCGCTATATAGAGATTGTCCAAGCCTCCTATGAGACAGGACCGGAGATGCCCCCATCTCTGGTATCCCCAATCGGCTAATATGCCGAACTCGGCGGTTAGCAAACGCTAACCGCCGTTCTCTTTATGGATGATTTGTTTAGCCGTAAAGTCTCGGAATACGCGTGTCTAGACGTTGCCGGACTGGAGCAACTCTTGCACAGTAGTTGGAATGGATTAGGGTGCGTGCCGTTGGGTGCGGTCGCTGTTCGGACGAAGTATGGGTGCGTTCTCGGCAAAAGGACTGGCATGCGTTCGTGGCGAGCGCACGGTGTTCGTCGGCCTTGATTTTTCTATCGGGCCGGGTGACGCAATTGTCCTTACCGGCGCCAATGGAAGCGGTAAATCGAGTTTGCTGCGGCTGCTGGCCGGGCTCGCCCCTCCGGCCGCGGGAACCATTGCGTGGAACCAGGAAGATATCCGCAAGGACCCGAACGCGCACCACGCACGGTGTCACTATGTCGGGCACTTGGATGCTCTCAAACCTGTGCTGACCGTAACGGAACAACTGACCTACTGGGCGGCCCTGCGCGGCGTTTCCGACAGCGGCATGTCCGAGGCGATCCTCACCGCGCTATCGGATCTTGGCATCGCGCACTTGGCGGCCGTGCCGGGCCGGTACCTGTCGGCTGGTCAAAAACGACGCGTCAACCTCGCTCGCATACTGGTTGCGCCGGCGACCCTCTGGCTGCTCGACGAGCCCCGCACCGCGCTCGACGACGACGCCAAGCGGAGGCTGGACACAGCCATCGCCCGCCATCGCGCCAACGGCGGGTTGGTTGTCCTATCCATGCACGGTGGTGATCGTCCCCAGGGAGCGATCACCATTGACCTCACGGCACGTTCGGCATTGGGTATGGCATGTTGAGATCGGCTGTCATTCTTGTCCGCCGCGATGTTCGCCTCGCCTTCCGGCAAGGAATGGACAGCCTGATGGCGGTCGCATTCTTCGTTCTCGCCGTGGTGCTCTTCCCGTTCGGCGTCGGCCCCGAGCCCAACATCCTCGCTCGCATTGCCGCCGGGATCATTTGGGTGTCGGCGCTCTTGGCGTCCATGTTGTCTCTCGAACGGTTGTTTCAGGCCGACTACGAGGACGGCAGCCTCGAATTGCTGGTGCTGCAACCGATACCCCTCGAAGTTTTGGTCGCGACCAAAGTGTTTGCTCACTGGCTGACCAGCGGCCTGCCGCTGGTCGTGGTGGCGCCGCTGCTTGCCTTGATCCTCAATATGGCACCCGAGGGGTTTTGGGCGCTGATGGCGGCCTTGGCGTTTGGTACGCCGAGCCTGAGCCTCATTGGCGCCGTCGGCGCGGCGCTGGTTTTGGGCTCCCGACGCGGTGGCGTGCTTCTGAGCCTCTTGATCTTGCCCCTTTACATCCCGGTACTGATATTCGGTGTCGCCGCCGTGGACGCCGCGGCCGAGGGATTTGCAGCAAAGCCCCACCTGATGATGATGGCGGGAATCTTGCTCGCCTCCCTGGTCCTGGCGCCCTGGGCCAGCGCCGCCGCGCTTCGCCAGGCCCTGGAATGAGCGGGAACGATCAAGAATCCGTGCGGGTCTGGACAACGGCGGTTCCCGACCTTCATAAACGGGTAGAAATTCCACGAACGTGGAAAGCACGGACACAACCACCGCCGCCGCCACCACAGCTCAAATGGGTCGGTATCTGATTGGACGTCATGCAGTATTTCGCCAACCCTACCCGCTTCATGAAATTGACTCAGCGATTGGGGCCATTGTTCGCCGCCGCCACGGTGCTGCTGTTCGGTCTCGGCGTGTACTTCGCCCTGTTCTTTTCGCCGGCGGACTATCAACAGGGTGAGAGCGTCCGGATCATGTACGTGCATGTGCCGGCGGCCTGGATGGCGCTGTTCTGCTACATCAGCATGGTCATTGCCGCCGCCGTCGGGCTGATCTGGAAACACCCCGTCGCCGATTTGGCGGCCAAGGCGACGGCGCCGGTCGGCGCGGCCTTCACGTTCCTGGCGCTCGTTACCGGGTCTTTGTGGGGCAAGCCCATGTGGGGAACCTGGTGGGTCTGGGACGCCCGCTTGACCTCCGTGCTTGTGCTGTTTTTTCTCTATCTCGGGTACATCGCCCTCAACAGCGCGTTCGATGATCCCACGCGCGGCGCGCGGGCATCGGCCATTCTCGCCCTGGTCGGCGCCGTAAATCTGCCGATCATCAAGTTCTCCGTCGACTGGTGGAACACCCTGCACCAACCGAGCAGCGTCGTCCGCCTGGACGGTCCGGCCATTCACCCGAGCATGCTGTGGCCCTTGCTGCTCATGGCCGGGGCCTTCACATGCTACTATATGTGGGTGCTTTGCCTCAGGGTGCGCAGCGAGATTATCGCGCACAAAGTCCGCGCGCTTCGTTTACGTCAAGCCCACGGCTGGGAGTGAGGGTCCGTGGAGGTCATTGGGACATTTCTCGACATGGGCGGTTATGGCCGCTTCGTCTGGCCGGCGTTCGGCCTGACCGTTGGAGTGTTGGTCGGCCTGCTGATCGCGAGCCATCGCTCATTGAAGGCCAACGAGACCATGTTGGCGTCCTTGCAGACTGAAATGGGAACAGCCCGCCGAGGTACTCACCGGGAAAACACTGGGTCCTGAAAACGCCAAATCATGAAACGTAAACACCGCCGCTTTGTGTTCGTCGCCACGGGACTGGCGATCCTCTTCGTCGCGGCCGCCCTCATCCTCTCCGCCATGAAAGAATCGCTCGTCTTCTTTCATAGCCCGACGGAACTGGCCGAAAAGCCCGAACTCGCCGACAAGCGATTGCGCATCGGCGGCCTCGTCGAAACGGGCAGCGTCGAGCGTGGCGCCGATGCGGAGGTGCGATTTCGCGTGACCGACCTGGAAAACGCGGTGCCGGTGCGCTTCAAAGGCCTTCTCCCCGACCTGTTTCGCGAGGGTCAAGGGGTCGTCGTCGAAGGACACCTGCAGGACGGTGTTTTCATGGCCGATGAAGTCCTCGCCAAGCACGACGAGAATTACATGCCGCCGGAGGTGGCGGACGCCCTGAAGAAATCCGGGAAGTGGGAGCACATGAAAAAGACATTTGAACGTTCGGGCGAACAATCCGGCGAACAATCCCAGGATTCCAAATATTGACCGTCGAACTCGGCCACTTTTCCTTGGTGTTGGCGCTGGTCGTCGCCCTGGTTCAAGGTACGATTCCTTTGCTGGGCGCCCACCGCAACGATCACGACCTGATGATGGTGGCACGAACGGCCGCCATCGCGCAGATGCTGCTGGTGGGGATCGCCTTCGCCGCTCTCGTTCACGCCTACATGGTGTCGGATTTCTCGGTCCGCTCCGTGGTCATGAACTCCAATTCGCTGAAACCGATGCTCTACAAGATCAGCGGCACCTGGGGCAATCACGAGGGCTCGATGCTGCTTTGGGTGCTGATCCTCGCCGTTTTCGGCGGCGTGCTGGCGTGGTTCGGAGGGAGTTTGCCGCCGGCCCTCAAGGCGCGCGCGCTGGCGGTGCAGGCGTGGCTGGCGTTCGGCTTCTATCTGTTCATCCTTTTGACCTCCAATCCCTTCGAACGCTTAGTGCCGCCGGCTGTGGACGGCCGCGGTCTCAATCCGCTGCTGCAGGATCCCGGGCTGGCTTTCCATCCCCCGTTCCTCTATCTCGGGTACGTCGGCTTCTCCATGGCCTTCTCGTTCGCCATCGCCGCCCTGATCGAAGGGCGCGTCGACGCGGCGTGGGCACGGTGGGTGCGGCCATGGACTCTCGTCGCCTGGGTATTTCTCACCATCGGCATCACCCTCGGTGCATGGTGGGCATACTATGAGCTTGGTTGGGGCGGCTGGTGGTACTGGGACCCGGTGGAGAACGCCTCGTTCATGCCGTGGCTGGCCGGCACCGCGTTGCTCCATTCCGCGATCGTCGTCGAGAAGAGAGACGCCCTCAAGGGGTGGACCGTTTTTCTCGCCATCGTCACCTTCGGCCTCAGCCTACTCGGAACCTTCCTGGTCCGCTCCGGTGTGCTCACATCGGTGCACGCCTTTGCCGTCGATCCGGCGCGCGGCGTTTTCATCCTGGCACTACTGTTGATCATCATCGGCGGTTCGTTCGCCTTGTTTGCGTGGCGTGGACCGAGCCTCAAGGGGGGCGGTCTGTTTCAGCCCATTTCCCGCGAAGGCGGTCTGCTGCTCAACAATCTGCTGCTCAGCGTCGCGGCGGCGGCAGTGCTGGTCGGCACGCTTTATCCCCTTGTCTATCAAGCGATAACGGACGGCAAGATCTCGGTCGGACCTCCGTTCTTCAATGCCGTTTTCGTACCGCTGATGGCGCCATTGTTGGTGGCGATGGCGGTCGGGCCGCTGCTGCCCTGGAAACGCGGTGACCTGTCCCCGGCGCTCAGGCGCCTTTGGGTAGCCGCCGTGGCGGTGCTGGGGGTCACGGCCGTGGTTTGGAGCCAAGTTACCGATATGTCATTGTTCGGTTTTCTCGGCATGGCCTTGGCCGCTTGGCTGCTGGTCGGAACGCTGGTGGAGCTGGCCGGGCGCATACGGCTGTTCCGCGCACCCATAACCGACAGCCTCCGACGTCTCGCCAGGCTGCCCCGCTCGGCGTTGGGGATGACACTGGCACACGCCGGCCTAGCCATCGCCATCGCCGGCATGGCCGGCGCCGGCGCCTGGAAGATCGAACGCATACAGGTGATGGCGCCGGGCGATACGGTAACCGTCGCCGGCTTCACCTACACTTTCGAAGGCGCCCAACCGACACGCGGGCCCAACTACATCGCGACACGGGGGACATTTACGGTCACGCGGAATGGTAAACCGGTGGCGACACTCGAAGCCGAAAAACGGCGCTATCCGGTAGAAAAGCGGGAAACCACCGAGGCCGCGATCCATCCGACCTTCTGGGGCGACCTGTATGTGGTCATCGGCGACCAAAAAAACACCGATGGCGCCCACGTGACCCGAATCTACTTCAATCCGATGATTGGATGGCTGTGGGCCGGTGTCGCGGTCATGGTCATCGGCGGCGCCGTCAGTCTGTCGGACCGCCGCCACCGCGTCGGGGCACCTTCCCGTCGCCGAGCCGATGTCTTCGGCGGCGCCACCGCTCGATCTTAGCGGACTGAAGAAACAACGGAGCGGCCCTCGAGAACTGTTATTGTTTTTTGTAGGAAATCACGATTGGTTCGATGTCGAAACGCGTTCTCTATCTCATCCCTTTGGCCGTCTTCCTGGCCATGGCGGCTTATTTCTGGCGCGGGCTCGGTACGAATCCGCAGACCATCCCCTCGGTTCTAATCGATACGCCGGTTCCCGCCTTTTCGCTGCCACCGATCGACGGGCGCGACGTGGGACTAAGCAGCGACGACCTCAAGGGGCAGGTGTCTCTCGTCAACATTTTCGGCTCATGGTGTGTCGCCTGCCGGATCGAACATCCGTTCTTGATGGAGCTTCGCGCCAGCGACACGGTTCCCATCCATGGCATTGACTGGCGCGAGAAGAACCGACAGGCCGGACCGTCTTGGCTCGCGCGCCATGGCGATCCCTACACGCTCACCGGTGACGATCCCGACAGCAAGGCCGCCATCGCGTTCGGTGTCACCGGCGCGCCGGAAACGTTCATTGTCGATGCCAATGGCGTCATCCGATACAAACAGATCGGACCGATCACGGCGGACATCTGGAAAAATCAGCTTTGGCCCATCGTTCAAAAACTGCGCGGAGAATAGTACTCGTCGCAGCCATTCTCGTGATGGCATGGCTCGCTCCATCTCTCGCCGTCGAGCCGGACGAAGTGCTCGCCGATCCGACTCTCGAAAGCCGCGCCCGCGGCATCTCCCAGGGGCTCCGTTGTCTCGTCTGCCAAAACCAGTCCATCGACGATTCCGACGCCGAGCTGGCCCGCGACCTGCGCCTTCTGGTGCGCGAACGCCTAGTCGCCGGCGATGACGACCAACAGGTGATCGATTACATCGTTTCCCGCTACGGCGACTTCGTTCTGCTGAAACCGCCGTTCAAGTTGGCGACGCTCGCCCTGTGGGCGGCGCCCGCGGTCATCCTGCTCGTCGCCGGCGTGGCAGTCTTTTTGTACTATCGTCAAAGCGCAACGGCCGGCGGTGCTGAAGCGGCGCCGGCACCCTTGTCCCAGGCGGAACAGCAGCGGCTGGAGACGATACTGCGGGACCGGGACGTGTCATCATGATCGGATTGTGGATCGCGGCGGGATTCCTGACGCTGGCGGTGCTGGCGCTGTTGCTGATGCCGCTTCTGCGGAAACGATCGGTGGCGGCGCCCGAACGCGCCGACTACGACCTCTCGGTGTATCGCGAACAACTCGCCGAGATCGATCGCGACCTCGAACGGGACCTGATGACCGCGGAACAGGCGGATGCCGCGCGCATCGAAATCAAACGCCGGATGCTGGCCGCGGCAGATACCCGTGACCACGCCACTCCCCGGACCGCTTCGCCTCGGCTGGCATGGGGCTCGGCGGTAACAATGGTGATCGCCGTTCCTTTAGTTGCGTTTGCGCTGTATTGGTCGCTCGGTGCGCCACAGACACCGGATTTGCCCTGGGCGTCCCGCCCCGAACCGGCGGCTCACGCCGAAACCAAGGCAAGGGAGGGCGCGCGCCCCCCGCAAATCGCCGAAGCCGTCGCTCGGTTGGAGGAACGGTTGTCGGCCAAACCTGAGGATCGCGACGGCTGGGCGTTGTTGGGGCGTTCGTCCCTGTCCATGGAACGATACGACGACGCAGCAAACGCCTTTCAAAAGGCGATGGCGCTGAGTGATGAGAACGACGCAACAATCGCCGCTCACTATGGCGAGGCGTTGGTGGCGGCGGCCGATGGTCAGATAACCGATGACGCGAGAGAAGCATTCCAAACCGCCGTCAATCGTAACCCGAGGGCGGTCAAGGCGCGTTACTACCTTGCACTCGATGCCGCTCAGCAAGGTGACCTGCGAACAGCGGTACAAGGCTGGACCGACGTCATCGCAATGTCGCCAAGCGATGCCCCCTGGCTCCCCGTTGTCCGCCAACAGGTTCAGCGGGCGGCCGAGGAGATCGGTGTCGATCCGTCCACGCTCACTCCCTCGCTAGAAACATTGGCCCTTGCTAAGAAAGACTTGGCCGGGCCGGCGAAGCCCGACGTGGATCAGGCAGCGATGATCCGCGCCATGGTCGACCGGCTGGCGGCTCGCCTGAAGGACGAACCCGACGATCGCGATGGCTGGTTGCGACTGGCGCGCGCCTACGAGGTTCTGGGCGAAACCGAAAAGGCCAGGAAGGCGCGGGCGCGCGCCGAGGCGATACCGGCACAGTGAGAGCGCCGAGCGCCTTTTTGTGAAACTTCTTTGAGGATGGTGGCGGTACTTGCCTTTTTGGACACGAGTTCGCATAAATCAGGCGGACGGTCGGGTCCTGCGCGGCGCCCGTGACCGAGGGCGTGCGGAGACTCGCTTACACTGATCTTGAAGCACGGATGTTCAGGGGCGAAAACGCGCTCAATCGACGGATCTTCAATCCAACAACCCAGGGAAGGGGTGTACACTGTCATGACCACATTCAGGACCATCGACGATCTAGACGTTGCCGGGAAACGCGTCCTCGTACGCGCCGATCTCAACGTCCCCATGAAGGATGGCAAAGTCACCAACACGACGCGCATTGACCGCACGGTTCCGACCCTCCTGGAGCTTGCGGACAAAGGCGCAAAAGTCATCGTTCTCAGTCACCTGGGCCGCCCGAAAGGGAAGAAAAACCCTGAGTTTACCTTGCAGCCCGTAGCTGATTCGCTTGCCGCCATTGCCGGCCGCCCGGTCGCCTTCGCCGGTGATTGTATCGGCCCCGAGGCAAAAGAGGTCGCCGACGCGATGAAAAATGGCGATCTCGCCATGTTCGAGAATGTCCGCTTCTACGCCGAAGAGGAAAAGAACGACGAAGGCTTCGCCAAGCAACTCGCCGAGAACGGCGATATCTTGATTTCCGACGCGTTCTCATGCTCGCACCGGGCGCATGCATCGGTCGAGGCGCTGGCGCGCATCCTGCCATCGGCCGCCGGACGTCTCATGCAAGCGGAACTGGAAGCACTGGAAGGCGCCCTGGAGAACCCGCAACGTCCGGCCGCGGCCTTGGTCGGTGGCGCCAAGATCTCCACCAAGCTGGATGTGCTCGGCAATCTGCTCGGCCGCGTCGACCAAATCATCATCGGCGGCGCCATGGCCAACACCTTCCTGGCCGCCAAGGGCGCCAATGTCGGCAAGTCCCTGTGCGAGCACGACATGTTGGACGCCGCCCGCGAGGTCATGGCCAAGGCCGGGAAATCCGGCTGCGAAATCGTGTTGCCCGACGATGCCGTTGTGGCCGCCGAGTTCGCAGAGGGCGCGGCGTCGGATACCGTCTCCGTCAACAGCGTCCCGAGCGACAAGATGATCCTGGACGTTGGCCCCGCCGCCATCGCCGATTTGAAGAAGCGTCTGGCCGGCCTGAAGACCATCATGTGGAACGGTCCGCTCGGCGCGTTCGAGGTGAAGCCTTTCGACACCGCGACCAACGCCGTCGCCCAGGAAGCCGCCAAGCTGACCCAGGCCGGGCAGCTTTTGAGCGTCGCCGGCGGTGGCGATACGGTGGCCGCGTTGCAAAATGCCGGTGCCGCCGATGGCTTCTCCTACATTTCCACGGCGGGTGGCGCCTTCCTCGAGTGGATCGAAGGGAAGACCCTCCCCGGTGTCGCCGTCCTGAAAAAATAGTCGCGGCAAACCACGGACTTGCTTGAGGTTCGGGCTGACGCCAAACTTGTCGCATGAATGACAAGCGAAGCGTTGGCCCGTCCATCAAGCAAGTGCCCGAAGGCGACAACCGAACCCGCCTCGTTTGCCCGGACTGCGGCTATATCGAATATGCCAATCCGAAGATCGTGGTCGGAGCGGTTTGTATGTGGCAGGAGAATGTTCTGCTGTGTCGGAGGGGGATAGAGCCCCGCCTGGGCACCTGGACAGTTCCGGCCGGGTTCATGGAATTGGGCGAAAGCACCACCGAGGGCGCGGCGCGGGAGGTTTGGGAAGAGGCGCGGGCGCGGATTCGTGTCGGGAATCTCATCGGCATCTATGAAATCCCGCGCATCAGCCAAGTGCACATGTTCTACCACGCCGTAATGACCGGCCCCGAGCACGCAGCCGGGGAAGAAAGCCTGGACAGCCGCCTGTTCGCCTGGAACGACATTCCATGGGATGACCTTGCTTTTCCCAGCATCGTCTGGGTCTTGCAGCGATTCCAAGACGGGGGCGGACCCTGGATGCACCCCGCAACCGGCGTGACATCAAGGACTGTGCTCTAACGGATATGAGATCTTAAGTGGTTGAGTTGGATGATCGACGCCGCGCGGAGGGGTTCGCGTTTCTTGCCGCATTCGCGGCGTGCATACCCGCCGCCAACTGGCTGATCCAAAACGTGGGAACCGTGTGCGTACCGGACGGCGTTTGCTTGATACCGGTGGCGCCTGGAATCATGGCGCCAAGCGGCGTCCTGATGATCGGATTGGCGTTGGTGATGCGCGATTTGGTGCAGCGGCGTCTCGGCGTTCGCTGGGCGGTGGCGGCGATCTTATGTGGTGCGATCGCCTCGGCGTTTTTGGCGCCGGCGGCGCTTGTCGTCGCCTCGACGGTGGCCTTCCTGATGTCGGAGTTCGCCGACTTGGCCATCTACACCCCCCTGCAACGGCGACGGCTTATGCTGGCGGTGTTGCTCAGTAGCTTGATCGGCCTGGTGATCGATAGTGCGGTGTTTCTATACCTCGCATTCGGCAGTCTCACCTATGTCGAAGGCCAGGTCATCGGTAAGGCGTGGATGGTCCTGCTCGCCATGCCCGCGATTTGGTGGATTCGCGAACGCGACCAGCGCCTCGGTCTGTCGCCGGCCGCGCGCTGATCGCTTCTCACCTCATACCAGTGCGTGCACGAAACGTGACTTTGGTAGGAATCAGTTGTTCTTGGCGCCCTGTTTGACCCAATCCCGAACGATGAGGGTTTGATAGCGTAGCAACGGCCGCTGATTGTGGGGCATGCGCAATTCCGATGCGGCGCGCCCCTCAATCAGAACGTTGAGGTTGCTCGTCATCGGCTCACCGGGCACGACGATGGGGCCGTGCTTGGTGCCCGCCATCAAGCCGTCGTAGCTGGTGAGATCGAGGCCGCTTTTCTCGAGACCGTCGCCCCCCGGCTGGTGGCACGCCACACAACGGCTATTCAGAATTGGATACACGTCGAGTTCGAAGCTCACCTCCTCTTCAGCGGCGAAAACGGGGCCGGTCCAGCCAACGGCACCAACCGCGGCGGCGAATAACGCCCCGGAGAGCAGACGACGAATCTTGTGAATTTTTTTCATCTCTCAATACCCCTTGAAATCGATGGCGGAGACCGGCTCCAAAGAACCGTCGCAAACACGGCTCAAGATTAGCACCCGCACTCACATTCCCCAACCGGAACGATACCGGTTTTCTGGCTTTTTCGCTTTTCGCCTCTCATGGCGTATGTCTTTTCGAATTTGCGTACCGGACCAATCACGCTTCACGCCCGAAAGCCCTACCGCACGGCAGCGGCGATGTTTCCGCCATCGACGGTAATGACGGCGGCTGTCGTCCGTCTCGACATCGCCAACTGTACGAAGGCGCGAGCAACATCGTAAGAAGTCACCTCGAGTCCGAGCAAGTTGCCGGACATATACGCCTTTTCACTGACACCCCGCGCCTTGGAGCGCGTCGTTACCATGTCGTCGGTCAGCAAGCCGGAACGAATGCGGTCGGCGTTGACGGCGGACGCGCGAATACCCTCCTTTCCGTGATCGATGGCGTATTGTCGCATGAGCGCCAATGTCGCCGCTTTCGGCAGGCCGTAAGGGCCGAAATCCGGGCCGGGGTTGATGGCCTGTTTGGATGCGTTGAACAGCGAGCAGCCACCCGTGCCCTGGGCGCGCATGATCCGAACTGCTTCCTGGCAGACCGTCTGGTGCGACCAGAAATTGACTTCGAAGCTCTTACGGAGGAGATCATCATCCACATCGCCGATGCGCCCTTGCCAAGCGGCGCCGGCGTTGGAAACGACGATGTCCACGCCGCCAAACGCCTCGGCAATGCGATCGAACGCAGCCCGAACCGCCTTCGGATTCGTCACGTCGCAGGGGAGGCCCAATCCGCCGTTGGCAGCCGCCACCGCTTCGGCCTTTTCGCCGTCAAGGTCGAGCACGGCGACCGTCGCACCCTCGGCGTAGAACTGGGCGGCCGTGGCCGCGCCGATGCCGGAACCGCCGCCGGTGATCACCGCCACCTGGCCGGCCAACGGTTTCGGCGTGCCCTTGCCCAGTTTTGCCTGCTCCAGGGACCAGTATTCCATGTCGAAGATTTCGGCCTCGGGGAGCACTTCGTAGCTCGTCATGCGCTCCGCCGCGGTGATCACCTCCACATTGGTCTCGGCGAGATCGGCGGCGATGGCGGCGTCCTTGGCGGAACCGCCGAGCCCGAACAATCCGAGACCCGGCACCAGGATGACACGCGGGACGCCATCCAATTCCCGTTTCGGCGGATCATGACGGGCGTTGTTGCGTTCGAAGTAGGCATGGTAGTCGCTTTTGTAGGCGTCCAACGCCCCCTGCGCGGCGCTCTTGAACGCCTCCAGGTCATCGGCGGCCGGCGGCGGCACGATCAACGGCCAATACTTGGTTCTAATCACGTGGTCCGGCGTTGCCGTGCCTTGGCGACCGTACCGCGCCAGATCGGAGCCGTTGACGAAAGCCAGGATCTCCGGTCCCGTGCGGAAGTCCATCAGCCAGCGCCCATACTCGCCGTCGCCGCGATCGATGGCGGTGAGGCCGCGAAGAATCGGCGCCACGGCCGCAACGGGCGCGGTGGCTTTGGGGATCGCCGCCG
>JAHCKI010000003.1 GCA_026125865.1 Rhodospirillales bacterium | reverse complement strand
CCTATGTTGCCGCCGGTCGCTACGACGGTTATTGGGAGAACGGCCTAAACCCTTGGGATGTGGCGGCCGGCATCGTGCTCGTCCGGGAAGCCGGTGGTTTCGTCACCGATCTGTCCGGTGGGCGCAAGATGTTGTCGGGTGGAGGTATTCTAGCAGCAAATGTTGGTGTGTATGACTCCCTCGCGCAAATAATCAAGGATGCCGGACGCGCCACAACGGCGGGGAGTGGACAGCCGGACCGCGGATAGATCGTAAGTAAGTTGTACCACCAGCGTCAGAACACTATCCTGACGCCGTGTCGACTCGCCTTCTGGATTCAACAAACCGAACACTGACAAGTATAGGTCGCGTATCAATGCTTGCCTTCGCTCGGCCGCTGGCGTTGCTGGTTGCCGCCCTGAGCATCGGCGGCACCGATGTTTGGGCCGATAACCATACCGCCGCGACAATGGGCGTCACGCCGTTGCATATCGATGCGAGGAACGGTCCGCGCTTGTCGCCGGTCGCGAAGTTGCCGCCGCCGACGCTCCTCGCCTTCCTGAAAGCCGATCCCATCGCCAAACCGAAACGAGAACCGACCGGAAACGCGGTCACCGAACGTCCTCAGGTGCAATCACCGCTGCGAGACGTGACACTCTCCCGCAAACCGAGGCTGGCAAGCGACGACGCCAAGGCCGAGCCCGATCAAACGTCACACGTGCAGAACCAGCCACCGGCAACCGTGTCGGAGACGGTGCCGTTATCATCGGTCTCACAGCCGGCGAAGGGGGAATCCTCGACAACCGCACAAAAGGATTCGGAGTCCGTGGTAACCGCCGCAGGATCGCGGCCATCAGCAGCGAGCACTGCGGTAGCCAGGGATTCCCATGCAAATGCGCTCGAATCGGCATTCCCGGCGCAACAAGCGGCACTCGCCACCAACCGACAGGTTCCGCTTTCGGATGATGAATGGGTACCCCTGCCGGGGCTCCAAGTCCGCATCGAATTTCCGGCACTGGGTGAAACCCTCACCGACTCAGCGCTCACGAACCTCGAACAAACGGCAAATCGGGTGGGTCCCCATGAGAACCTGCGCTTCCAACTCCGGGCATATGCCGACGGCAGAGGTGCCTCGGACAGCAAGGCGCGACGCCTGTCGTTGTCAAGGGCACTCGCCGTGCGTACGTACCTCATGAACAGCGGCATCGAAAGCACGCGTATCGATGTCCGCGCGTTGGGAAGTAGCTCCGAGGAACAGCCTAAGGACCGCGTCGACGTGAGGATTGTGGAACGTTGACATCGGTCGGCAATGACACCCAGGGTTCGGCGAGAGCGGTCATGATGACAAGGCCGCTCCGGTTTCTTTATCGGATGATCTTTTTCCTGTTGGCGGTGCTCGCGTGCCTCGTGGTGCTGTACCGACCGCTTCACGATGCGTTCGTTGCCAATGCGCCCCTCAACGGCCTGATCGTCGGCGTCCTGCTGCTGGGCATTTTCTACAATGTCCGACAAGTCTTGATGCTGCGTCCCGAAGTTTCGTGGATCGAACATTTCCGCACGGCGACCGAGCCTCCGTCCCACCACAAACCGCCACGGCTGTTAGCGCCGATGGCGACCATGCTGGGCGAACGAAAGGCGCGGCTCAGCTTGTCCGCCCTCGCCATGCGGTCCTTGCTGGATGGCATCGCGTCGCGTCTCGACGAATCCCGGGATCTGTCGCGCTACACCATCGGACTTTTGATCTTCCTCGGCCTCTTGGGCACATTCTGGGGCCTTTTGGAGACCATCAGTTCGGTCGGCGACGTCATCTCCAGCCTGTCGTTCGAGAGTCGCGATGCCGCCGCGGTGTTTGGCGATCTCAAACGTGGACTGGAAGCACCGCTCGCCGGCATGGGCACGGCGTTCTCGTCGTCCCTGTTCGGACTGGGCGGTTCGCTGATCCTCGGTTTCCTCGATTTGCAGGCCGGGCAGGCGCAGAACCGCTTCTACAACGACCTTGAGGAGTGGCTGTCCGGATTGACCCGGCTATCCAGCGGCGCGATTGGTGGGGAAGGTGATCAATCGGTACCGGTTTATGTGCAGGCGCTGCTTGAGCAGACCGCCGAGAGCCTCGACAGCTTGCAACACACGCTCACCCGAGGCGAGGAAAACCGCAATGCGACGAGCACGCAACTCTTGGCCTTGGCGGAGCAGATCGGCGCGCTGACGGATCAAATGCGCACGGAGCAATCCCTCATGCTCAGGCTGGCGGAAGGCCAATCGGAACTGAAACCCGTTTTATCGCGATTAGCTGACGTGCGCGCCGATGCGCAAACGCACTCGCTTGACGAGACAACCCGGGCACACATTCGCAATCTTGAAATCTACGTCGCTCGCTTGGTCGAGGACGTGTCGTCCGGCCGCGACGAAATCCTTCAGCAAGTGCGTGGCGATATTCGGCTGCTGGCGCGGACCATCGCGGCGCTGGCCGACGACTCCGAACACTAGGCGATGGCTGCCCTCGCTCGCCGAAATGCAAGGACCATCAATACCTGGCCCGGCTTCGTCGACGCCTTGGCGGCGTTGTTGATGGTCGTCATCTTCTTGCTATTGATCTTTGTCCTGGCCCAATTTTTCCTGAATGAGGCTTTGACCGGCCGTGACGAGGCCTTGGAACGCCTGAAGACCGAGGTTTTGGAACTAACCGATTTGCTCGGCCTGGAACGCCGCGCCAACGAGGACGTGCGCCGCAACGTAGCTCAACTCTCGCAAGAATTGCAGGCGTCCCTCACCGCTCGCGAGGAGCTTCGCGCCACCATTCGCGGTTTGACCGATCGGGCATCCGCGGCGGAAAGCCGGGTCGAAGATTTGGCGATGGCGCTGGCCAAGTCCACGGGCGCCAATACCCGCGACAAGGAGACGATCGACGAGCAGTCGCAACGGTTGAACGAGCTGTTGAGCCAGATCGCCGCCCTGCAGGCGCTGAAAGAGGAACTGGAGCGGGAAGCATTGGCCCTTGGCCGCGAGAGCGAGGAAACCAACGTTGCCCTCATCGCCGAAAGGGAGATTTCGGAGAGCGCTCGCGCTCAAATCGCGCTTCTCAACCAACAAATGACAGCGCTTCGGGATCAGCTCACTCAACTGAATGCCGCGTTGGAGGCGTCCGAAAAGAAGACCGAGGCGCAAGAGACCCAAATCGTTTCGCTGGGTGAACGGTTGAACGCCGCCCTGGCCAACAAGGTGCAGGAACTTTCGGGGTATCGGTCCGAGTTTTTCGGCCGATTGCGCGAGGTGTTGGGGGAGCAAAAGGGCATTCTGGTGGTCGGCGATCGCTTCGTGTTCCAATCGGAGGTGCTGTTCGAGAGCGGGTCGGCCTCGTTGGATGAGCACGGGCGTGAACAACTGAACCGGGTCGCGGACACTATCACGGAGTTGCAGGCGCGCATTCCGCACGATCTGCCCTGGGTGCTACAGGTCAACGGTCACACCGACAGTCTGCCGATTCGAACACCGGAGTTCGCGTCCAATTGGGCGCTGTCGGTTGCCCGCGCGATCTCCGTCGTCAACTTGTTGATCGAACGGGGTATACCCGCCAATCGGTTGGCGGTAGCCGGTTTCGGCGAATTTCAGCCCCTTGTCGACGGAACGAGCCCCGAAGACCTCAGCCGCAATCGCCGCATCGAACTGAAGCTCACACGTCCGTGATTCACCCTAAATCCGGCAGTTCGTGGTGTTAGGCTGTAGCGGAATCCCTGTAATCTGTAAGGATGGCGGAGGTTAAGCGGCCCGAAGATGGGCACCCGGCGGGTGATCAACCTGGCGTTGAGCGGGTAGTCACCGGCGATGGCGTGACGGTGGGTACTTATGCCGGTCCTGTGCATGTGGAATGGGACCCGGAGGCGGCGGTAACGTCGTTTGGTCATTTGGCGTTTTTCATCGAATACTTGAAGGAGAGCGGGCGGATTGACGCCGTTGTTGCCGATTGCCCGCTTTACTACACCAGCCCCAACGCACCATCGAAGCGTGACGTGCTGGGCACGGCGATGCTGGCGATCCTGGCGGGTCAAAGGCGCTATGCGCATATCGCAGCGTTGCGGGGCGACACGGTCAATCCGCCGCTCTTGGGAATGAGCAAGGTCATGAGCGAGGATTCGGTTCGTCGCGGCTTGGACAAGATCGATGAGGCTGCCGGGACGACGTGGTTCACGGCCGGAAGTATCGGGTCAGCCGGTGTTGGTGATCAGGGTTTGGAGCTTTTTCAGGCAGGTGTCGTGGTCGGCGTGGAAGTTGTCGTCTTCCCACCAGCGTTCAACCGCCTTCAGAAGCTCGCCGATGGCTGGGCCATGGGGAACGCCGAGCGACATGACGTCGCGGCCGCGCAAGGGAAACCTCGGCGGTATCCAGGTGTCGGCGGCTTCGATCAGGCTGATCCAGGCTTGGGTGCGCTCATGGGGCAGGCGCGGCCGCACCGCCAACTCACCCGCCCAGGTCAAGAGCGCCAAGTCAAGAAAGGCTTCCGCGCCCAAGTGATAGAGCTGTCGCCGCACGGCGCTCGTTTCAACATCCGGGCCGATGCTTTCGGGCGGAGCCGCCATTGTCACCAGACGCGCTCGCTGATGGTTGGACATCTTGAGGCGATCGGCCACTTTTTCTGCTCCCTTGGCGTCGATGGCCAGCAGCGCCGACAGGCGCCGAATGGGATCGGGCGCGACGGAGTCGAAGCGAATGGCCCGTGTGTCCAGCCAGGTCATCAGTCTGAGGCGCCCGAAATGCCGGGCCTCCGGCAACACGTGTTCCAAGACTTTCTGGTTGGCCATGAGCTGAAAGGTGTCGGTCGGGTCGTTGGCCATCAAGGTGCGGAAGGTCTCAACACGCACCCGCTCGCCGGAGAGCACGGCCAGGCCCCGCGCTCGCTCCCGACAAGCGGCGAGCGCCTCCTGGTCTGGCGGCGGCCGGCCGTAGTGGGCATAGAACCGAAAGAAGCGCAGAAGCCGCAACACGTCTTCGGCAATGCGTTCGCTGGCCCTGCCGACGAAGCGAACACAGCCCCGGCCCAGATCTTCGAGACCGCCGAAGTAGTCGTAGACGTCGCCGACGGGTGTGCAGGAAAGGGCATTGAAGGTGAAGTCGCGGCGCGCCGCGTCGGCGACCCAATCGTCGGTGAACGCCACCTTGGCGCGGCGGCCATCGGTCTCCACATCCACCCGGAGTGTGGTGATCTCGAACGACGCTTTGTCGACGACGGCGGTGACGGTGCCATGGTCGATGCCGGTGGGAATGACCTTGATCCCCGCGTTTCTAAGTTTCGCCATGATCTGTTCCGGTGGTTCCGGCGAAGCGATATCGATGTCGCGAACCGGTCGCTTGAACAAGGAGTCGCGAACGCAACCGCCGATGAAACGCACCTTGACGCCGCCCGCGGACAGCGCTTCCAGCACTTCCCGCGTTTCCGGTGCATCCATCCAAGGCTGCGGCGGAATCTTGCCGACGGGTTCGGTGATGGGCACCGACACCATCCCTTCCTCCCGCGCGGTGTCCGCCGGAACTTCGTTCGCTTCCTTGTGCCAACGTCCAATCATTCCACGTGCCACGGCACGACGCGGCCATCCTTGTAGGTGGGCGCGATGATTCGGGATCCCGGCTCAACACCGCCGGTCAGCGCGACGAAAACCAGGGAAGCGGCCATCAAGGCGACACCGGCGAGAATGAGCCAGAACCACGGTCCCTCGTGAACCCAGTCGATCGATTCGCTCGCGATGCGGCGCTTGTTCATCCGAACCCACAGAAAGTAGATGAGCGTCGGCAGCAGCAGCGGCAAAAGGTACTGTAACAGGATACGCATCATTTACGGGTCAGCACATCGCAAAGGTTGACGAGCATTCCCGCGGTCGCGCCCCAGATGAAGTGAGTGCCGTAAGGCATGGCATAGAAAAACCGTTCGACGCCTTCGAACACGGCGGAACAGCGCTGATGATTGTCGGGGTCGAGCAGGAAGGACAGCGGCACCTCGAAGACCTCGGCGACCTCGAACTCATCGGGCGCCAAGTCGAGCGGCGGCTGCACGATGGCGACGACAGGCGTTACGATGAAGCCGGTGCGCGTGATGTAGGTGTCGAGATGGCCGATGACGCTCACGCGGCTCCGATCGAGCCCGATTTCCTCCTCCGTTTCCCGAAGCGCCGTCGCCACCGGGCCGCCGTCGCCCGGCTCGATACGCCCCCCCGGGAAACTGACCTGTCCGGCATGGTTGGCCAAATGCGCCGTGCGCTCGGTGAACAGCATCGTCATGCCGGTCGGGTGATCGACCAGAGGCACGAGCACGGCGGCCTGTTTCAGGGGCTGCATGGGTTCCAACCCCGGATTGAGGTTGTGGTCGCCTCTTTCCGAACCCGTCGTTTGCGGCTGCGTCGGATATGCCGGCGGCAAACGGCGGTCGGCGAAGCGATCTTCCAGCCAATCGCGAGTCAACTCAGCGATCACTCTTCATCTTCCAGTCGGCCGAGGGGAAAAAATGTTCCACTACTCCAAACGCCATAGATATGTGCGTTATCGATGGTCTCCGTAACCCCCAGTTCGACGAGTTCGTAATAGACGGAGCTGACGATACGCGCATCCAGCCCGGGACGGACAGTGACATATGGAAGAATTTCATCGGTTGCGGGATCGGAGCGTACGAAAACGGGATGATCGCCGTCGACGGCAATGATCTCGTCGACATTGGTGCGCAGGCTGATCACCGGATCGCGACCCGGCGCGGAGTGAAACAGCTCAACGGCAAGAAACGGCACGTCTTCGACTTCGACATGGCCGATTTCCGTTGGCGTAACGAGCCAGAACACCCCTTCGGCGTCGCGGGTCAAGGCGGACGCGAACAGGCAGACGAGCCCTTTGCTGGAAACCAATAGGCGAGTGTGTGTACCGGAACTCCCATTACGGTCGATCCTTAAATTCAGATCATCTCGCAAGATGCGCCCCCGTGGCGACGCCGCGACAACCAGATCGGGCAGTCGCGGTTCGTTACCAGGCCAAGCGGTGATTTTGGATGATGAGGGGACAACCGAAAGGATCGCCGGGTAATTATACCAACGGTCGGAGATATTGAATCCACAAAAGAGAGGCGCCTTGACCACGACCCGCGAAGATGGAGCCACACCAGATTTTGCAGATGGAGACAATTCTGCGCTTATTGCTGCGCTGGATCAACTGGCAGGGCGGATCGCCGAAGCCAAGGACGCCATTGCTCGGGTCATTTTCGGTCAACACGAGGTGGTCGAGGAAACGCTCATCACCCTTCTTGCCGGCGGTCATTTGTTACTTATCGGTGTTCCCGGTCTCGGCAAGACACGGTTGGTGGAGACGCTGGGCACGGTGTTCGGGCTGGAAGAGCGGCGTGTCCAATGTACGCCCGATCTGATGCCGGCGGATATCCTGGGAACGGAGGTCCTGGAAGAATCGGATACGGGCAGACGCTCTTTTCGCTTCGTCCAAGGTCCTGTCTTCTGTCAGCTCCTGATGGCGGATGAAGTCAATCGCGCCAGCCCACGCACCCAATCGGCATTGCTGCAGGCGATGCAGGAACATCGGGTTTCCGTGGCGGGACATTATCATGATCTTCCGACACCGTTTCACGTTCTTGCCACGCAAAACCCCTTGGAGCAGGAAGGCACTTATCCGCTGCCGGAAGCGCAGCTCGACCGGTTCTTCATGCAGGTCAACGTCGACTATCCGGATCTGGAAGCCGAACGGCAGATCATGATCGCCACCACCGGGCCGCATTCGGAGCGCCCACACCCGGTCATGGAGGCTGCCGCCCTCGTTGAGGCGCAGCGTTTGGTTCGCCATCTCCCGGTTGGGGAAAGCGTCGTCGAGGCCATCCTCAAGCTGGTGCGCAGTGGGCGTCCGGAATCCAGTGATATCAAACAGGTGCGTGATGGCGTTTCATGGGGACCGGGTCCGCGCGCGTCGCAAGCCCTGATGCGCGCGGTTCGTGTGCGCGCCGTCATCGGCGGTCGGTTCGCGCCGTCGGTGGACGATGTTTTGGCATTGGCGCGACCGGTCCTACGACACCGCATGGCGCTGACCTTCGCGGCACGCGCCGAGGGGGTCGACATCGACAAGGTCATTGACCTGCTATGCGAGAATATCGCCTGAACACCGGCGCTCCCCAACGGGCGGACGCACGACGTCGAACCCTGTACCTGCGCCCGGACGATGCCTCGCCGCGCCTTTTTCACCACGCGGAAGTCCTGGCCGCGTCTCTGCCGCCGCTGTTGATCGCCGCCGAGCGAGTCGCCGCCACGGTATCGCAAGGCGTTCATGGCCGTCGCCGCGTCGGACAGGGCGAGACCTTTTGGCAATACCGTCGCTACCAGCCCGGAGATCCCATTCAGCGTATCGACTGGCGCAAATCGGCCAAGTCTCGGCATGTGCATCTCCGCCAGACCGAATGGGAAGCGGCGCAGAGCGTGTGGCTGTGGCGGGACGCCTCGCCATCCATGTCCTTCCAATCCCGGGTGGCGTGGCCGACCAAGCGGGAACGAGCCGAAATTCTCCTGCTTGCCTTGGCCTCGCTGTTGGCGCGGGGCGGCGAGCATTTCGCACTTTTAGGACAGGGCGAGCCGCCATCGGCGGGCCGAGTGGCGCTGCGCCGTATCGCCGAAAGCATCGACGGCGGTCGGGTGCCGACCGCGAACCTGCCGGCCAACGACGCCCTGCCCCGCTACAGCCGATTGGTCCTCATCGGCGACCTGTTGTCACCGTTGGACGAAATCCGTCGAATCGTATCGAGGTATGCGGCACAGGGCGTGCGTGGTCACCTGTTGCAGGTTCTCGATCCGGCCGAAGAGTCCTTGCCGTATGCCGGCCGCGTTCTCTTCGAAGGCCCGGAAGGCGACGGCGAGACTCTCATTGGCCGGGTTGAGGACGTTCGCGCCGGTTATCGCGAGCTGATGGCGGCCCATAAACAGGGATTGATCGACGCGACGCAATCCGTTGGTTGGACCTTCGCCGTTCACCACACGGATAAGCCGCCGCAACCGGCACTCCTGGCCCTGTTTCTTCTCCTTTCCGAACAGGCGGGATGACTGGGTGGAAAGAGACGGTTGGATGCTGACGATTCGATGCTGAATTTGGGATCCTTGACCTTTGCCGTACCGGCGGCGTTGCTGGCATTGTTGCTGTTGCCGGCCTTGTGGTGGTTTCTGCGCTCGGTTCCGCCGGCGCCGCAGCGGGTCGCGTTCCCGCCCGTGCGATTCATCGCCCAGTTGGTGTCGACGGAAACCAGCGTCCAGCAAACGCCATGGTGGTTGCTGGTTCTGCGCCTAATTCTGGCGGCGGCGATCATCATCGGCATCGCGCGCCCCGTTCTCGATGCCGCGCCGCCGCTGGCGGGATCGGGACCGGTGGTCGTCATTGTCGACGATGGCTGGGCGGCGGCGAGCGACTGGCCGCTCAGGCAAAAGGCGATGACCGCCTTGATCGACCAAGCTGAGCGGGAAAACCGATCGCTGGTCCTCGTTCCCACCGCCGTGCGCTCCCCCGACGAAGCGTCGCCGATCTCGCCGAACCTGTCGCCCGACGTGGCGCGGGATCGAACCCGATCCATGCAGCCGAAACCCTGGGGCCTGAATCGCGCGGCGACCGTGAATGCGCTGCTGAAGGAACTGCGACGACGGGACCAACCGCCAGGCGCGGTGCTGTGGTTGAGCGACGGCCTGGAGGAAGCCGACGGTAAACCGGAGCTTGGCGCCTTGACCAAGTTGTTGCGGCCGTTTGGCGCGGTTTCCGTGCTGCTTCCGGAGAAGGTCGTACTCCCCATCGTCGTGCGGCCGCCGATCTCGCGCAAGATGGAATTGCTGGTGCAGGCCGTACGAGCCGGTGGTGGCGAAGCGGTGGCTTGGGTCGATGCCATAGCGGCAAATGGGGCTGTGTTGGCCCGTGAACCGTTGCGTTTCGCCGCCGACGCCCGCGATGCCGAGGTGACGCTGACCATGCCGGCCGAACTTCGTAATCGTCTCGATCGGCTTGAAGTGGACCAGCAATCGACGGCCGCGGCCGTGGTTCTGCTCGACGAACGATGGCGTCGGCGTCCCGTGGGTTTGGCGACGTTGAGTGCCGGTGACTCAAGTCTGCCCCTGCTCTCCAGTAGCTACTATCTCGAACGGGCGCTGGAACCAGTTTCCGAAATCCGGCGTGGCAACGTCGATGACCTGCTGTCGCGCGAATTGGCCATGCTCGTTCTTGCCGAAGGTAACCTTCCCGACGCGGTAACCCGGCAACGCGTGCTCGATTGGGTGCGCGAGGGTGGTGTGTTCGTTCGTTTCGCGGGTCCTAGTGGTTCGATTCATCAAACAGACCGCGCCGATCCGCTGCTGCCGGTTCCGTTGCGGGTCGGCGACCGCGCCCTCGGCGGTTCGCTCGCCTGGGAACAGGCCGCGGGCCTCGCGCCGTTCGACGAGAAAAGCCCCTTTTACGGCCTCGACGTTCCCGTCGAGGTTCGCGTCGAACGGCAGGTATTGGCTGAACCCACACTAAGTTCGGACCACGAAACCTGGGCACGGCTGGACGACGGGACTCCCCTGGTGACGGCGGCGCAACGGAAGGACGGTTGGGTGGTGCTGTTTCACACGACGGCGAACGCCGAATGGTCCAACCTGGCGATGTCCGGGTTGTTCGTCGAGATGCTGGAGCGGCTACTCGCAACCAGCCGTGGTGTTGTAACGAGACCGGGCGGCCCGCCCTTGGCGCCGTTGGAAACCGTGAACGGGTTCGGAATCCTGGGCTCGCCGCCACCCGAGGCCCGCGCCGTCGCTGCCGCTAGTTTCGCCCAAACCGAGGTGGGGCCGGAGCATCCGCCGGGGTTCTACGGTAACGACGCTTTCCGGCGCGCGCTCAACTTGAGCGAGACCATCGGCGATCCGAGGCCGATTGGCGATCTTCCGGAGGGCGTTCACTCGGATCGCTATGCGGAACGAATGGAACACGATCTTCGTCCCTGGCTGCTCGGCGCCGCACTGCTGCTGGCCGTCATCGACCTCGCGGCTAGCATGATCATGCGGGGATACCTGCGGATACCGCCGGGGACGTTCGCCGCCAGGGCGGGAATCGCGCTGATTTCCGCGGGAGGGGCGCTGGCGGCTTCTAGTGGAACCGCCTCGGCGCAACAGGTCATCGCCGATGGCAGCGCCATCGCGGCCACCTTGACCACTCAGCTTGCCTACGTGATCACCGGCGACCGCGACACCGACACGGTAAGCCACACCGGTCTGGCCGGGCTCACCACCGTGGTCAACCGCCGTACCGCCGCCGAGCTTGGTCCGCCGGCCGGTGTTGATATCGAAAACGATGAGCTGGTGTTCTACCCGTTGATCTATTGGCCGATCACATCCGATAACGACCCCCTTTCCGCGGCCGCCGCCCGTAACATCGGGACCTATATGGCGGACGGCGGCACCGTTCTGTTCGATACGCGGCGGAAAGGCGTCGGCATCCGCCTGGACGACCTTCGCCAATTGGCGGAGATGCTCGACCTGCCCCCCCTGCAACCGGTACCGGCGGATCATGTATTGCACCGCTCGTACTATCTGCTGTCCCAATTCCCCGGCCGTTGGACCGGCGGCTCGGTCTGGATCGAACGCGGCACCGGGCGCGGCCGCGATGGCGTCACGTCGGTGATCGTCGGCGGTCATGACTGGGCGGCGGCGTGGGCCGTCGATGCAACCCAGAGGCCGCTCTTCGCCGTCATCCCCGGCGGCGAAAGACAGCGGGAAATGGCCTACCGGTTCGGCGTCAACGTGGTGATGCACGTCCTGACCGGCAACTACAAGGCGGATCAGGTGCATCTGCCGGCGATCCTGGAAAGGCTCGAACGGTGACGGCCGACCTCGTCCTGAACCCGTTGCTGCCGTGGCCGGTGATCGCGGTCGCCATGATGGTGGCGCTCCTGCTACTGCTCGTGCTCATCATTCGTCGCGGTCGCGGTTGGACGCTGCGATTGCTGGGGCTGGCGATACTGGTGACGGCGATCTTGAACCCCAGCGTTCTGCGCGAACGGAGGGTGCCGCAACCCGATCTGGCGCTCGTTTTCGTCGATGAATCGCCAAGCCAGCGCATCGGTGATCGTCCCCAACAGATCGAAGCCATCGTGACGTCCCTTGAACAGGGAATCTCGCGATTCGGTGATGTGGAGACGCGCACTGTCCGCGTCCACGCCGATGGGAACCGGGGCGAAGACGGCACCCACCTGTTCAAGGCCATCAAGACGGCGTTGGCCGACGAAACCAAGGAAAGACTGGCCGCCACCATCGTGATCAGCGATGGCCAGGTCCACGATGTTCCCGCCGACGGTGGCGAGGCACCATCGGACGGGCCGCTGCATGTGGTGCTGACCGGAAAGCCCGACGAGACGGACCGTCGCTTGGTCGTCGACAGTGCGCCCGCCTATGGCCTGGTCGGCTCGACCGCGCGTATTCAGTATCGCATCCTTGATGGCCGTTCGGACGGGAAGGTCGCCGGAACGGCATCGGCGGCAATGCTCAACGTCCGCGTCGATGGCCGCGAGACGACCAAGAACCGGGTTCGGGTCGGCCAGCCGCAAACCCAAGACATCGTGCTTCAGCACGCCGGTCCCACCATTCTCGAACTGGAAGCGGAGGCGCTGCCGGGGGAACTCTCCGCCATCAACAACCGGGCGCTTGTTGCCATCAACGGGGTGCGGGACCGGTTGAACGTGTTGCTGGTATCTGGCCAACCCCATGTGGGCGAGCGGATTTGGCGCAACATGCTGAAATCCGATCCCGCCGTCGACCTCGTCCATTTCACCATTCTCAGGTCCCCCGACAAGCAAGACCTCGCCACCATTGACGAGCTATCCCTGATCGCCTTTCCGGTGCGGGAACTGTTCGAGGAGCGACTGTACGATTTCGACCTCGTGATATTCGACCGCTACCTATTGCGTGGTGTGCTGCCGTTCCGCTACCTGGGCGAGGTGGTCACGTATGTGCAAAAGGGCGGCGCTCGTTGCTCGCGGTCGGTCCCGGTTCGCCGGCCCCATGAGCTGTTTCATTCACCCATGGGCACAGTGTTGCCGGCGGCGCCCACCGGCCGTGTCATCGAGCAGGCGTATCGTCGATCCCACCCTCACCGCGATCGGCCGCCGCCACCCGTGACATCGGCGCTGCCGGGGGAGTGCCCATGGGCGCGGCCGAAGGCGACGCAATCGGACAATGACGACCCGCGCGTGGGGACAATGGTTCCGCCAAATCGAAGCCGTGTCCGATCAGGGAGCGGTGCTGTTCGCCGGCGCCGGCGCAGCCCGCTGTTGGTCGTGGATCGTGTGGGCAGGGCGGATCGCCCAACTGACGTCACGTGTGGCTCTGGGCACGCGGCCCGCGGCGGCGGCGGTCCACACGCCGAACTGATCCGCCGTCTCGTCCATTGGCTGATGAAAGAGCCGGAGCTGGAGGAAGAACGGCTGACTGCTGTGATCGACGACGACCGACTGCTCATCGAACGCCGGAGCCTGAACAACGCCACGACCGAGGTCACGGTGACCACACCCTCGGGTGTTCAGAAGCGAGTCCCGGTGGAGCAGGGGGATGACGGCATCGGCCGGGCCGAGGTGCCGGCGGAGGAAGCCGGCCTCTACCGCATCGACGACGGCACCCGGACCGCGCTCGCCGCGGGCGGCCGCGTCAACCACGGTGAGTTCGCGGACCTGACGGCGACCGAGGCGCGCCTTCGCCCGGTCGTCGACGGATCGGGCGGCGGCCTGTTCTGGGCGGCAAACGGCATCCCCGACATCCGGCGCGTCAAGCCGGGCTGGCGCGCCGCCGGCGACGACTGGATCGGCCTGCGACGCAACGACCATTTCACCGTCACCGGCCAAAACGAAGCCCCCGTCATCCCGCCCCTACTGCTCCTCGCCCTCGCCCTCGCCGCCTTCGCCGGCGCCTGGTGGCGGGAAAGCCATTGACGGGAAGCCTAATCCACGAAGACCGATCGGCTTTGGGAGCCCGGTTCCACGATGCCGTCGGCGCAGTGGAAGGCGCCTGTTGCGCGGTTGGGGATGCAGGTGTTGCGGATCTTGACCGGGCCGCGCAGCACGCCCTGGCCGCCGTTGTTGAGGCGTATGGTCGAGCCCTTGAGATTGAGCGTCCCGTTGCCGGCGACGGTAATGCCGGCGCGGCTCTTGACGTCGATGCCGCCGCCGCTGTCGATGAGGACGCCGCTGGGTGACTTGATGCTCACGCCCATGGGCGACAGCTCGATGCGCGTAGAGCCGCTCTCCCACACCTGTTTCGGACCGACGAACCGCCGTCCCTTGGAGAGCTTGGATACCAAGCCCTCCAACGTCGCGACCTTCGCTTCCAGCGTTTTTACGCGGTTCTGCAATTTTTCTATGGTCTCGTCGTCATCGCCGGGCTGCGCCTTCTTCTCGGTCTTTGCGTCCTGGTCCGTCGCCGCGGGTTCGGCGCTAAATGCCGGCAATGGGATTGTCAGTGCCGCAACCAGGGCCAAGATGATGATCCGTGCCTTTGTCATGTCCGGCCTCTTCCTATCGGTTTTTTTGTCCCAAAAGGGCAGATAGGGAGAAACGTCCGCCGGAACCAGTGTCGTCAAACCGCCTCGATGTCGCCGGCGGTGTACTGTTCCGAAAAGGCGTCGGCGAAGGCGGTGACGGAACCGGCGGCGATGGCCTGACGCAAGCCGGCCATGAGCTGCTGGTAGTAGGTGATGTTGTGGGCGGTCAGCAGAATGGCGCCGAGGATCTCCTTGCTGCGGTGCAGGTGACACAGATAGGCCCGGCTGTAGGACCGGCAGGCGGGGCAGGGGCACCGGTTGTCGAGGGGACGGTCGTCTTCGATGTTTCGTGCGTTTTCGATATTGACGGGGCCGCGCCGGGTAAACGCTTGGCCGGTGCGGCCGGAGCGGGTCGGCAGCACGCAGTCGAACATGTCGACGCCGCGCAGCACCGCGGCCACCACGTCGTCCGGCTTGCCGACGCCCATCAGGTAGCGCGGCTTGTCGGCGGGCAGATGGGGCGTCGTCGCTTCGGTGATGCGCTTGGTGGTTTCCGGACCTTCGCCCACGGCAAGACCGCCGATGGCGTAGCCGTCGAAGCCGATCGCCGTCAGCGTTGCCGCCGACTCCATGCGCTGATCGGGGTAGATGCTGCCCTGAACGATGCCGAACAGACCATAGCCCGGCCGTGTGACGAAGGCCGCCTTGGAGCGTTCGGCCCAACGCATGGACCGGCGCATGGATTCCGCCGCCACGCCTTCCTCGCACGGGAATGGCGTGCATTCGTCCAGGACCATGGTGATGGCGGCGTCCAGTTTGCGCTGAATGTCCACAGCGGTGCGGGGCGTCAGGTGGTGGCGGCTGCCGTCGATGTGGGAGCGGAACAGGACGCCGTCTTCGCTGATCCGGCGCAGGCTCGCCAGCGACATGACCTGGAAGCCGCCCGAGTCGGTGAGGATCGGTCCCGGCCAGTTCATGAACCGATGCAGGCCGCCCAGGCGTTCGATGCGGTCCGCTCCTGGGCGCAACATGAGATGATAGGTATTGGCCAGGATCATTTGCGCGCCGGCGTCCGCCACCATCTCCGGCGTCATCGCCTTGACCGTGGCGGCGGTGCCCACCGGCATGAACGCCGGCGTATCCACGGTGCCATGGGCGGTCTTGAGCAGGCCGCGGCGCGCGGCGCCATCCCTCGCCAAAACATCGAAACGGAAATCGGTCATGAGTCCTCGCCGCGATGCAGGAAGCAGCAATCGCCATAGGAGTAGAAGCGGTAGTTGGAGCGTATGGCGTGAGCATACGCCCGTTTCATCCGCTCCGTACCGGAGAACGCGCAGACCAGCATGAAAAGTGTGGAGCGCGGCAAGTGAAAATTGGTGACCAGACAGTCCGCCGCACGCACCGGCGTTCCGGGCGTAATGAATATGGCGGTTTCGCCGGCGAAGGGAGTAATTCGGCCATTGGCGTCGCCGGCCGTTTCGAGCATGCGGAGGACCGTGGTGCCGATGGCGACAACCTGTCCGCCATCTTTTCTGGCGGTGTTGATCGCTTCGGCCGTGTCCTCGTCGATTTCCCCCCACTCGGCGTGCATGACGTGGCCGTTTATGCTTTCGGACTTGACGGGGAGAAAGGTGCCGGCTCCGACGTGCAAGGTCAGCATGACGCGGCGCACACCATGAGTGTCCAAGGCCTGTAGCAGCCGGTCGGTGAAGTGGAGGCCGGCGGTCGGCGCAGCGACGGCGCCCGGCCGGCGGGCAAAAACGGTCTGATAGTCCTGGTTGTCGCGGCTGTCCGGCAGACCATCCCGCTTGATGTAGGGAGGCAACGGCGCGGCGCCGTGCGTTTCCAGAGCATGGATCAGCGACGAACCGGCGCGATTGAACGCCAATGTCACCTCGCCGCCGTCGCCCTTGGTTTCGACCTTGGCGGAGAAGTCGTCCGCGAAATCAATGCGATGGCCGGGCCGCAACCGCCGCGCCTTCTTGGCCAATCCGAGCCAACGATCGGCGCCGAGCGCCTTCAGCAGGGTGATCTCGATGGGGACATCGCCGCGACGCCCGCGCAGGCGGGCGGGTATGACGCGGGTGTCATTGAACACCACAATGTCTCCCGGCCGCAGCAGATAGGGCAGATCCCGGATGGTGCGATCGACGAGCTGCGCTTCCACGTCCAGCATGCGCGCCGCGTCGCGCGGTACGATGGGGCGCTGAGCGATAGCCTCCGGCGGCAATACAAAATCAAAATCATCAACTCTCACGATGTCCATCCTCGCGGCCGACCGTCGATGCGTGTTTTCCACGCTACAACCGTCACCGGACCTTGACGTCCCCTGCTTGCAGTCGTCAAACTTCATTGAAACAGCAACAGGGGAGGAAAGCCATGCACGTCACTCTGGTCAAGGTCTCCGTGAAGTCGGATCGAGTGGACGAATTCATCGCGGCAACACAAGCGAATCACGAGGGGTCGGTTCGCGAACCCGGCAACCGTCGTTTTGACATCCTTCAGGACACCAACGATCCGACCGCATTCATCCTATATGAGGCCTACATTTCGGCCGAGGACGCCGCCGCCCACAAGGAAACGGCCCATTACCTGACATGGCGGGATACCGTCGCCGACATGATGGCCGAGCCGCGCAAGGGCGACCCGTACGCCTGCTTGTTCCCAAGGTATTGACCGGTGCTTCCGATCGCGCCTTTCGGTATCGCGCGCCTGCCGCGGATCGTATTCGGCGCCGGAACCGTCGCCGGTGTGCCGGATGAGGCACGGGCCCATGGGGAGCGCGCGCTCATTGTGACCGGCGCCCGTTCGTTCCGGTCTTCCGCGCGCTGGCAGACGTTGCTTGACGGACTGTCCGAGCAAGGCATCGCTTGGTTCGACATCGCCATCGAGGGCGAGCCGACGCCGGAAATCGTCGATCACGCGATCGCCGAGTTCAGCGAGAGCGGGATCGATGTGGTGATCGGCATCGGCGGCGGCAGCGCCTTGGACGCCGCCAAGGCCATCGCCGGCATGCTGCTCCATGGCTATTCTGTGGTGGAGCATTTGGAAGGCCTCGGTATCGAGCGGCCATACGCGGGGCCGGCCGTACCCTTGATCGCGGTACCGACAACCGCCGGCACCGGCAGCGAGGCGACGAAAAACGCCGTGCTGAGCCGCCATGGGGCGGACGGTTTCAAGAAGTCGTTTCGTGACGAGGAACTGGTGGCCCGGGTGGCGATCGTCGATCCCGAGCTCCTCGTTTCCTGTCCCAAGGAGGTTCTCGCGGCCAACGGCATGGACGCGTTCACGCAGCTTCTCGAGTCCTACGTCTCGATCAAGGCGAACCCGATGACCGAGGCCCTGGCCTGGTCGGGATTGGAGGCGTTTCACCAGGGGTTCTTCGCCGCTTGGGAAGGCAGCGACCTGTTCGAATCGGTGGCGGGGCGATCGCGCATGGCCTATGCGTCGCTGATCTCCGGTGTATGCCTGGCGCAAACGGGCTTGGGTTCGGTGCATGGTCTCGCGTCACCGCTCGGCGCCTTTTTTCCCATCCCCCACGGAGTCTGTTGCGGCACGCTGGTGGCCGAGGCGACCGACATCAACATCACCGCTCTTCTCGCCCGCGAGCCGGACAATCCGGTCCTCGACAAGTACGCCCGGGTCGGCGCGTTGCTGGCGCCGTCCTCGAAAGGTGGGCGGGAGCGGCGATTGCATATCTTGGTGGAAACGCTGCGGGCATGGACGGAACGGCTGCCGCTGCCTCTACTCGACGGTTACGGTATGGCTGGGAACGACATCGCCCGCGTCGTCGCGGCGAGCCGCGGCAGTTCCATGAAAACCAACCCGATCGTGCTCACCGACGACGAAATCGGCGACATCCTGATGCGACGGCTGGGTCGGGATCGAGAAGTGAGTTAGTGGCCCAGCGCTGGCCGGAAGCCCGACGAGGCGGCGAGGGCATTGGCGCGGTCTTCGCAGCGGCACGCGTAAACGTAGCACCTGTAAGCTTTGCGGCGTGCATCCCGGGCGCCGACCAGCTTGTCTTTGTAGGACGCGAGGCTTCCACGCTCACGGGCGGATCGCGCCGCGCGAATGAGTTCTTGAGCGGAGCGGCGATGCTCGTCGGCAAGTTTGCGGGACTGAACCGCGCCACGGATCAACGAGGACAATTGACCTTGAGCGGCCCAGGTGTCGAACAGCATTTCGAGCGCATCGTCGTCATGGGGGCTGACCGTATCGGGGCGAATGTCTGTAAGGCTCGCCAACTGAGTCCCGCTCATTTGGTTGGTCACTGCCTCGAAATTCCGCGGCGCCAAATTCATTGTCTTTCCCCGACTTTGTCTCTGCCAACGATGCTTAGGTTGACATCATGGCAGGATCATAGTCGGGATGCGCCGGCCAAAACCACCTACCCAATCTGGTAGTGCTCGCCGTCTGTTGCTCCTTTCCGTGTATACCCTCCCCTGGACACAATCATTGCTCCAAGTCTCGCTTCAAACGCGCAGAAATATCGACAAAATTTGAACAAATCGACTTGACGCCCCCAATCGGGGTATAGTATCCAAAAGTGGGGAAACGGTTCGGTTGAGATGTTGGTCTGTGTAAGTTGCGCTTTCGTGCTGGTGTTTTCCCAACATGAATATTGTGGTGACCAAAGCTTCGTATGCGCACGAACATGGCATGCGGGTCGGAACTGCCGAATAACGGGTGAAGCGTTTTCGGTTTTGCCCACTTACACTAAAGCGGCAGTTTTTTTCCACAGGCCCGAAGCCGCCCGTGTCACTCTTCGTTTAAGGGGGTGGTTTTCTAACTCCGGCGTGGATCGCTTTTTGATCGCGCGATTGGGCAAAACAGCGTAATGCGTATTTCGGACTTCATCGAGAAATCCAACGAAGCGCATACACCCGAAGACGTGTTCAAGCTCTTTCAGTTGGCGATGGAGGAATTCGGTTACGAGCAGGTCGTGTTCGCCCCGGCGACACTGGCGGCGAAAGCGGCCATGGAGCAAACCGGGTCCCAGTTGACCCTTCCCATGCGAGGCTCCGACGAGTGGTTCAATCATTACATGTCGAGCGGCTATGGCGATATCGATCCGGTTCTGCTCGTCGCGCCCACCAAACGGGCGCCGTTCCTGTGGAAGGACGTGGAGGCACTCTCCACCTTGTCGCCGCGTCAGCGGCAGGTCATGCGCGAAAGCAGGGAAGCCGGCCTCAAAAGCGGTCTCAGCATCCCGATCCATGGCCCACAAGGCGAGAGCTACATTGTGAGCCTGGCATCCGATCGGGATGGGATCGATCCCGAACCCCACCTGAAGAACATGCAAATTCTTGCCGTCCAGTTCGGGCTGACCTATGCGCGCGCACCCGCCCCTTTCGAAGAGGAGACCAAAACCAACTATCTCACTGAACGGGAACGCGAATGCCTCACCTGGACGGCGCGTGGAAAAAGCGCCTGGGCGATCAGTAAAATCCTGGGAGTCTCGGAGCATACCGTCAATTTCCACCTTAAAAGCGCAATGAAAAAATTGAGCACCTCAAACCGGGTGGCCGCCGTTGTTCTCGCAATTCGAAATGGACTCATCATGCCGTAATTTATAATAGAGTTGTGACTCATAGGGCACGGCTGTGCTCTCGTGTTCCTGGGGAGAGAACACTTTGTACTCCAAACAACCGAATAGCTTGTTCCAAGCGCGCGGGCCTTTGTCTGCTCTTGTGTTGATTTTTCTATGTCTGCATGGGAACGAGGCCCAGGGCGGGGCGTTTTTCATCCCACAGCAAAGCATAAGCGGCATGGGCCGCTCTTTCGCCGGCGGCGCGGCGATGGCCGGCGACGCCAGCACGGTGTTCACCAATCCCGCCGGCATGACCGAACTTTCGGGAGCCGAAATCGTCGCCGGCTTCACCCTGTTCTCGCCCAATCTTCGGTTTAGCGACAACGGGTCCTCGGCGAACACCATCGGCAGCGGCGGCGTTCCCGTCACCTACACCGGCGGCAACGGCGGCAACCCGTTCGACCCCCAGGGACTTCCCAACCTGTACATCGCCTATCCCATGATGGATGACCGCTTGTGGGTCGGGCTGGGCGTCTCCACACCTTTCGGTCTCGCTCAGGAATACGAAAACGGCTGGTTCGGACGGTACGACTCGCTCAAGTCCGAACTGAGGGTCTTCAATATCGGGCCGAGCGTGGCGTTCGCGCTCGACGACCATGTATCGGTCAGCGCCGGCCTCGACATACAGTACGCAAAGGCCGAACTGACCAACGCCGTGCCGGACATTCTCCGCGCCGGCGGCCCGACGGCCGGGTCCGACGGCTTGAGCAAGCTCGAGGGCAGCGACTGGAGCATGGGCTTCAACGTCGGGCTATTGGTCAAGCCGCTGCCGTCGACCCGCATTGGCGCCCATTTCCGCTCGGGTTTCAGCCATGACCTGGATGGCAGCAATACGGTTTCGGGTTTGGGCGGGGCACTGGCCGCCGCCAATGGCCGACTCGACGGCATGACCAAGCTGGAACTCCCCGACATCGTGTCCCTTGGAATCGCGCACGAGGTGACGTCCGGTTTGACCCTGTTGGCCGACTTCCAGTGGTTCCATTGGAGTCGTTTCGAAGAGATCCGCCTGCGGTTCGACGACGGGTCACCCGACCAGGTCATTCCCGCCAACTACGAGAACTGCTACGCCGTTTCCGTGGGATTGGAATATGAGGCGCTCGACAACCTCACGCTGCGGGGCGGTTTCCGCTATGACCAGACACCGACCGTTGATCAATTTCGCCAGACGAGTGTCGCCGACGCCGACAGCTATGCCGTTTCCGTCGGCGCATCGTATACGGTGCTGGATGGGGTGACCATCGACCTCGCGTACTACTATGCCTGGTGGGAAGACATCGCCATCGACGTGAACCGGAATTTTCAGTTCGGACCCGGCGTTCGTGGTAATGTCAACGTCAAGGGCACGGGAACCTCCCGCTCCAACATCTTCGGTCTGAGCCTGCGTTACCAGTTCTGAGCGCGACGAGTACAGCGGGCGGCAGCCTGTGCGCTGCCGCCGGCGCCGCCCGCCTCCCCCCGACGTCTAAAGTGCTTTCACCCGAACGATTTCCCCGCCCGCAGGATCCAGCACGTGGATAGCGCAGGCGAGACAGGGGTCGAAGGAGTGAATGGTGCGAATCACCTCCAACGGCTTTTCGGGGTCGGCGATCGGATTGCCGACCAGGGATGCTTCGTATGGTCCCATGCTGTCGTTTTCGTCCCGCGGACCCGCGTTCCACGTGCTCGGCACGACGGCTTGGTAGTTCTTGATCTTTCCGTTGTCGATGACGCACCAGTGGGACAAGACGCCTCGCGGCGCTTCATGGTAGCCGAAGCCACGTATCTCGCCCTTGGGGAACAAGGGGCGGTTGTAGGTGGTGAAATCGCCCTTTGCCAGGTTCTGCATCAGCAGATTCCACTGCTGTTCCAGCGCCTCGGTCAGGACGGCACAACGGACCGCACGCGCCGCGTGGCGCCCGATAGTCGAATGCAAGGCGGCCAGCGGGATGGGACCACCAGCGACCTTGCCGGCAATGGTCAGCAACCTGTCCAAATGCTTCTTGGTGGGCTCGTGCCCCGCGGCGACCATGGCCAGAACGTTGGCGAGCGGTCCCACCTGGGCACGATCGTCGTAGAACGTCGGGGACTTGACCCAGGAGTATTTGCCGTCGTCCTCGAAATCCGTGTAGTCGGGATCGGTTTCGCCGTCATAGGGATGTAGCGCCCCTTTCCCGCCCTTGTACCAGGAGTGCTTGACGCTTTCCTTGACGCCATCCTCGAAATAGGAGTCCTGATAGTTCGATATCTGCTTGCAGCCCGCGATGTCCCCATCCTTGATATAGCCGCCGGGCATGGCGAACTCGGTACCCTTGGTGTCAAGGGGCAGGTCGGGAACCGACAGATAGTTGGTGACTCCGGAACCATATTGGGTCCAGTCGGCGTATAGGGCGCCGATCGCTGCGACATCGACCAGATAGACATCGTTGACGAACGCCGAAATCTCATCGATGACCGATTTGATTTTATAGAGGCGTTCCAGTGTGAGCGTCGATTGGCTGTCGAAATTGATCGGGTTGGAGACACCCCCGACCGCCAGGTTCTGAATGTGCGGGGTTTTGCTGCCGAGAATGCCGACGATGGTGTTGGCACGGCGCTGGTAATCCAGCGCTTGCAGATAATGGACAGCCCCTAAAAGGTTGACCTCCGGCGGCAGCTTCATGGCCGGGTGTCCCCAATAACCACTGCCGAAGACGCCGAGCTGTCCCGATTCGACGAAGCCCTTGAGCTTGTTCTGAACCTTGATGAAGTTCTCGACATCGTTGCCGGGCCAGTTCGACAGGCTTTGCGCCAAGTTCGCGGCGGCCTTGGGATCGGCTTGCAAGGCCGAAACGATATCGACCCAGTCCAGCGCAGACAGATGGTAGAAATGGACGAGGTGATCGTGAACCCCGTGCGCCGCGACAATGAGGTTGCGAATGTATTGGGCGTTGAGGGGCACTTCCATGCCGAGGGCGTTTTCCACTGCGCGCACCGAAACGATGGCATGCACGGTCGTGCACACGCCGCAAATCCGTTGCGTGTAGATCCAGGCGTCGCGGGGATCGCGCCCCTTGAGAATAAGTTCGATTCCGCGCCACATTTGCCCCGAAGACCAGGCGCCGGCGACTTGGCCCTCTTCGACTTCGCAATCGATACGGAGATGACCCTCAATTCGGGTAATCGGGTCGACGGTGATGCGCATTTAACGCCCTCCCAGTTTTTGTCTTTTGTTTATGATTGTGACCATGAGCGTTGCTACGCCGTCGCCCTGGCCGGTCCCGTCGCATGCAGAACAGGCAGATTCTTGACGAACGCCAAATACAGGATGATGTGCAACGCGAAGATACCGAGCGTCACCAGGATCTCGCCCATGGACGGAAAATACTGGTAGCCCGTACCGGGGTCATATCCGATGAGGTAGCAATTGAGGCGGTACAAGAAGCCGTTGAGGAGCATGAAGGAGGCGCCCAGGAAGACGTAGCGTGGGCTCTCCCGCAAACCCTTGGGCATCAGGCACAGAATCGCGCCGACACCGAGCAGCAACTCGATCCAGAACGACACGGCCTTGAAATCTCCCGCGAATGCCAACGGAAAACCGCCGACGCGGATCACATCAAGATAGCGAACGATGAAAAACACTAGCATGACCCACGCCATGATGCCCGACAGCTTGCCCAGTAGGGACATTTCGTAGGGCCGCCGGAAGGCGAGGGACGACGTGATCGATTCGAAGGCGACGATGGCATACCCCATAGTCAGCGCCGTCAGCAGAAAATGCAGGGTCAGCAGATGGGACTGCCACAGTGGTGAAAGTTGGTATCCGAGGATCACCACCACCGTGCCCATGGACGACTGGTGCATCATCGGCAGCAGTACGCCGAGACCGGTGAAGACGAACAAGACCCGATGAATGCGGCGTCGGGCTTCCTTCATGCCGAAACGCTCGAACACGGCCGGCAGGAATTCGACCATCAACACGATGATGTAGGCGAAGATGCACAACGCCGTTTCCAGAAGGACGGAGTTCGCGTTCCACAGCCAGGGGAACATGATGTTGTAGCCCTGCCACCAGCGACCCAGATCGATCATGACCGCGAGCGCGCCCAGCGTGTAACCGAACAGGCTGGTCATCAGGCCGGCCCGGGCCATGGGGTGGTATTCACCCTTGTTGAGAATGTAGACGAGCATCGCCATGACGAAGCCGCCGCACCCCAGCGCCGTGCCGATGATCAAGTCGATGGCGATCCAGATTCCCCAGGGATAGCCGTCGTTAAGATTGGTCGCCTCTCCTAGGCCGAAAACAAACCGTTGGGTGAGGACGATCGCCGCCAACACGCAAATAACGACGAGGAAAATGAACGGTGGGGTGACGAGGCGGCCCCCGAGCGGAGTGTGTTCGTGTGTCGTGCTCATGGTTGTGCCTCCCTAATCTTCCTCGGCTTCGCTTGTGTGTTTTTCGGAGTTGCGGTACGCCATGAGGACTAGGGCGGTGAGCACAGCAGCCGGGGCGATCATGCCGGTGTATAGGAAATGCTGAACGCCTTCCGTCTCACGCGCATAGGCGTGGTCGGGAATTTTCCTCCCGAAATTGTCCGTACCGTGCGGCAGCCCCAGCTTGTTGAAGGACACGGCCGAGAGATAGAGCGCCTGCGTACCGCCGAGCGGTCCGTCATAGCCGTAGACTTCTTGCTGGTATTCGGCGCTGATCACCTTTTCATGCGGGCTTCGCGGGCGTTCGATGGCGCCGCTGATGTCGCCGCGAGGATAAGTGTAGGCATCACCCGCCTTCAGGGAGAGGCGTTGGCGAGCCTCCTTGTTGAGGTCCTCGACCCGACCGAACAGAGTCGCACCCGTCGGGCAGGCGTCGACACAGCCCGGCATTTTTCCTTCCGGAAGTCGATGGTTGCAGAGCTGGCACTTATGGATCTGACCGAACGCACCCTCGAAATCGTACTTGGGGACGCCGAATGGGCAGGCATAGACACAATAGCGGCAGCCGATGCACCGATCCGGGTCGTGGCTGACGATTCCGGTTTCCGGGTCCTTGATCATCGCGGAAACCGGACAGGCGGAAACGCAGGATGGGTCGACACAGTGGAGGCATTGGCGCTTGATGAACGCGAAGCCGTCTGTCTCGCGATCCTTTTCCGCGATCGTGCCGTTCATGTAGGCCTTTATGACATTGAGCGTCTTGCCCGACAGGTCCTTGGCGGTATCCCAGGTGCCCGAGTTCCATTCCGACTGGTCGGGATAGATCTCGACCGGCATGTGATTGACTTCCTTGCAGCGGGCAACACAGGCCTTGCAGCCCACGCACAGGGTTGAATCGTAAAGTAGCCCCAAGGCGCCTTCGGGCCTTTCCTTGGGTTCGCGCATGAGCGTTATGGCTTGGGCTTCGCTGGAGGCACCCGCGGCGGCCACAGCCGTCGCGCCGCCGACTGCGGCTCCTTTAAGGAACTCGCGACGATTCATAGACATCCCACTCTCCTAGCTGTGGTCGTCCGGCTTCTCTTGATAGCTGGATGGCACGAAGTCCTCCTTGGGAGGTGCCTTGCCGAGCCGAGAGGCGAGGACGGCGCCCGCACCAACGGCGGCCCCGACGACACCGGCGCTGAGCGCTGCCGCGCCCGCCGAAATGCCTTGCCCTTTTTCCTCCGCCACGCGCGGGAACAGGGTCGGCGGCGACACCGAAACAACGTTCGCCATGGCGTGAATGGGCTTGTTGAAACCGACGCCCTTTTCGGTGCAACCGAAACAGGGATGGCCGCAGCCAACGGGCCACGAGGCCTCGCCGTTATCGTTGAAGCCGATCTGCGGACAGTTGGCGTAGGTCTCCGGCCCCTTGCAGCCGAGCTTGTACAGGCACCAGCCTTGGCGGTGACCCTCGTCACCGAACTCAAGGGCGAAACGGCCGGCGTCGAAATGGCCGCGTCGCTCACAGTTGTCGTGGATCAGGCGACCGTAAGCGAATTTCGGCCGGGCTTTTTCGTCCAGTTCGGGTGCTTTTCCGAAGGTCAGGACATAGAGAACGGTAGACAGAAGGTTATAGGGGCTTGGCGGGCAACCCGGAATGTTGACGACGGTCTTACCCGGCAGAACCTCGCTCACCGCCTTGGCCATGGTCGGGTTGGGATTGCTTGACGGAATGCCGCCCCACGACGCGCACGACCCCATGGCGATGATCCAGGCCGCGCCCTCGGCCGCGGACTTGACGCTTTCCAGATAGGTCTTGCCGGCAATCTTGCAGTAGATGCCGTCGTCCTTGGTGGGAACGGCCCCGTCGAGAATGAGGACGAATTTCCCCCAATTCTTCTTCATGGACTGATCTTTGAACGCTTCCGCCTGGTGGCCCGCGCCTACGCACAGCGTTTCATTGTAATCCAATGAAATCATATCGAGAATCAGGGTCTCGACGGTGGGGTGGTAGGCTCGCAGCAGGGTCTCCGTGCAGCCGGTGCACGCCTGTCCCGACAACCAGAACACTGGTGGCCGGGCCGCTACCGTCGCTGCATTGGCGATGCGAACACCAAGCGCTGGCGACAATCCGAGCGCCGCCGCCACGCCGGTACAGAATTTAAGGAATTCGCGGCGATTCAAGCCACCGAGTGCGCCCTTATAACCATCGAGATCACCAAAATCTTGAGTCGGAGCGCATACTTCGCCTGCGGACATTGCGTTCTCTCCCTCCACGCAATACACTTATTAATTATTATTCTCAATTTGTCCCGTTCAAGTCGGAACATTGTTTATGCTTGGTTTTTAACATCGAAGAAACGCCGTTGCAATACGGGGATTGCGCTTTTTTTCCACGCCAAACGTGATGAAATGCTTTTACTCAATAGTTAGTTTTGAAAGTCACTCGCAACTTCTAGCAACTACTTGTTGAATATCATTGTATATCACGCGGTCCCCCAAACGTGGAAATCCGCAAAGTAAAAATTCAGAGGAATTGTGTGCAAAACCGAGATCTTTTTAAGAATATAATAAAAAATA
>JAHCKI010000299.1 GCA_026125865.1 Rhodospirillales bacterium | reverse complement strand
GTTGCGGACCTGTAAACCATCTTCACCAAGCCAGCGGACGATCAATACATCACCGATCACCGTCGCGCCACAACGCACGCCTTCGCACTCGATCAGGTCGCGCGCCACGGCTAGCTGCCGCCCCGCATCTTGGCCGACATAGACCGCAGTGGCATAAGCCTTCGCCCCGCCGAAGCCGGCGCTCCGATTGAGGGGCTCCACCAGGTCGCCATCCATGTTGAGAGCGTCGACCCATACCAGCCTGCCGTCGATCCTTACATTCCAGTCGTCGCGAACCAAGCCGTGGGTCAAGCATTCGCCTCGAGCTGTGCGTCCGAACACCAGCATTTCTCCCGCCAGGAGCCGGCCGCCGGAAGTCACATCCGCTGTGGTCATGCGGTGAAGCCGGGTGCCCTCAAACAAAATGGTCTCTTGCGGCAGCCATTCCAGCCAGGCATCACGACCGACGCGGAGGCGAAGCTCCACGGTGCAATTTGATCCGGCCGAGCGATAAGCCTTTTCGGCGGCCTGAGCGGTCACTTGCGCGCGCGCGCCATCATCGACGCCGATGGTGATCCCAAGTCTGTCACCACCCACCAGCCCACCGGAGGTCGTGACGATCGTGGCAGACGTCAGTTCCCCTTCCGGCGCGCCGGGAAAAAGCACGCGCAAGGGCGAGCGCTGGTAAAGGTCGACGAGGTGGGTTCGACCGTTGCGGTTGCCGAACCTGACGTCGGCAATGCCGTGCGTTCCGGCGGTCGGCGAGGCATCAGACGGTAAGGTGGCGGCGAACATCATCCTTCACCAACTGACCAGCGTCTCCCTCGGCTACGATTTCGCCGCGATCCAATACCGCGAAAGTATCGGCCAAGTCGCGAGCGAACTCAAAGTATTGCTCGACAAGAATTATGGCCATATCACCCCGTGCCGCCAGCCTTCGAATGACATGCTCGATATCTTTAATGATGGATGGTTGAATGCCTTCGGTCGGCTCGTCGAGCACCATGAGGCGCGGGCGAGTGACCAGCGCTCGGGCGATCGCCAACTGCTGCTGTTGACCGCCGGAAAGATCGCCGCCGCGACGACCGAGCATGTCCTTTAGCACCGGGAAGAGCTCGAACACCTCTTCGGGGACATGCTTCAAACTGCGCGGGAGGGGTGCGAAGCCCGTGCGGAGGTTTTCCTCTACCGTCAGCAAGGGAAAAATCTCCCGTCCCTGGGGAACGAAAGCGATGCCTCGGCGGGCGCGCTGGTAAGCGGGAGCTCGAGTGATATCTTCGTCTTCCCAAGTGATCTTGCCGGCGGCAACGGGCTGATGGCCGACAATCGCGCGCAACAAACTGGTTTTTCCTACACCGTTGCGGCCAAGTACGCAGGTCACCTTGCCCTTGGTCGCACCAACGCTGACTTTCCGCAGTGCTTGGCTGGCCCCGTAAAACAGATCGATGCTTTCGACGGTCAACATCAGATTGTCAGCGCCCTAAATAAACTTCGATCACGCGAGGGTCCTCCTGAACGGTCTGCATCGAGCCCTCGGCTATGGTGCGTCCCTCATGCAAAACCGTGACACGACATTCCAGGGAACGAACGAAGCTCATGTCATGCTCGACCACGATCACGGTATGGGATTGGGCAATTTGTTTGATCAGCACGGCGGTTTGCTCGGTCTCGCTGTCGGTCATCCCCGCCACGGGCTCATCGATGAGCAGCAGAGCCGGATCCTGAATCAGGAGCATGCCGATTTCCAGCCACTGCTTCTGTCCATGGGACAATGACCCGGCTTGCCGGCCTCGCAAAGCCTCGAGACCGATCGTACCCAGCGTGGCTTCAATGCGATCCTTCTGCTCGCCCGAAAGGCGGAATCGAAGGGACTGGAAGACGCTGCGATGTCCGGCGAGAGCCAACTCAAGATTGTCCCACACCGTATGATTTTCGAAGACGGTGGGCTTTTGAAACTTTCGTCCGATGCCAAGCGTCGCAATACGCGCCTCGTCGAGTTGGCGAAGATCAATGCCGCCGTTAAAGAAGACTTCACCTGCGTCGGGCTTCGTCTTGCCGGTGATGACATCCATCATGGTTGTTTTGCCGGCCCCATTTGGCCCGATTACTGCCCGTAATTCTCCCGCCGCGGCGTAAAGGCTGAGGCCGTTGAGGGCTCTGAAGCCGTCAAAGCTGACGGTTACGCCGTCGAGGTAGAGCAATGTGTCGAGAACCTCGGTCCTGGCATCGATGGTGCTCATTCCGTGCCTCCGACCGTGGTGGTCGTCATCTGTTCGGTGTCACCTTTTTTAGGTTTTCGGCGCCAAGGAAAATCGGTGATGGAGCCCACGATCCCCTTCGGAAGAAACAGAGTCACGCCGATAAACAGGGCCCCGAGCATGTACAGCCAAGCCTCGGGCAACGCGCCTGTGAAATAGGTCTTCAGGTAGTTGACGAGGACGGCCCCGAGCGCTGCTCCGAACAGCGTGCCGCGTCCCCCGACAGCAACCCAGATGACGATTTCGATGGAGTTCGCCGGCGCGAATTCGCTGGGATTGATGATGCCCACCTGCGGTACGTAGAGCGCCCCGGCGATGCCCGCAAGCACGGCTGAGACGACGAACACAAAGAGCTTATAGAACTCGACGCGGTAACCAAGAAAGCGAGTACGGCTTTCGGCGTCGCGAATGCCGATCAGCACCTTGCCAAATCGCGAGTCAATGATCATCCGGCATACCAAGAAACCCACCCCCAGCGCCACGGCCGATGAAACGAAAAGACCGGCCCGGGTCTCATTGGCCTGAATGTCGAAGCCGAGTATGTCCTTGAAATCCGTGAGCCCATTGTTGCCGCCGAAGCCCATATCATTGCGGAAGAATGCCAGCATCAACGCAAAGGTCAGCGCCTGGGTGATGATCGACAGGTACACCCCGGTAACCCGCGAGCGGAAGGCGAACCAACCGAACACCAGGGCGAGTAGCCCCGGTACGACGGCGACCATCAGAACGGCGAAAGCAAAGTTGTCGAAGCCATACCAGTACCAGGGAAGCTGCTTCCAGTTCAGGAACACCATGAAGTCGGGAAGAACGGGATGGCCATAGACGCCGCGTTCACCGATTTGACGCATCAGGTGCATGCCCATTGCGTAACCGCCGAGAGCGAAAAACGCGCCGTGCCCGAGGCTGAGAATTCCGCAGTAGCCCCAGATCAGATCAACACTGACGGCAAGGAGAGCGAAGCACAGGTACTTGCCGAGCAAGCTCATGAGCCAAGTCGGTACGTGAACGGGCGAATGAGCCCCGACGGCAAGGTTGAGAACGGGCACCGCGATCGCGGCGGCCGTCAGGATCAGCAGGAAGATCGTGCCGTCTGTGCCGAAGGCGAAAAACTGGAAAGAAGGACGCTTCGTCTGCATGGCTTAGGCCTCGATCGCGCGGCCCTTGAGCGCGAACAATCCGCGCGGTCGCTTCTGGATAAACAGAATGATGGCCACCAACACCAAGATTTTGGCGAGGACCGCGCCCGCGAACGGCTCAAGAAATTTGTTGACGAGACCGAGGGAGAACGCCCCAACCAGAGTGCCCCACAGATTGCCGACGCCGCCGAACACGACGACC
>JAHCKI010000298.1 GCA_026125865.1 Rhodospirillales bacterium | reverse complement strand
CGGGGCAGGTTCAGATTGAAACACCTTTCGGCACCATCTCCGCCCGCGCCGGCAACCAGCTGCTCAAGGGCGCGGAGCTTCACATGGTCCTGCAATCGGTGGTGCCGCGACTACAACTCCGCATCGCTGCCATGGGCCGAGAAACCCAGGCTACGCCGAGCCTGTACAATGCGTCTCCCTCAGCAGTGGCGGCACGAGGACAAACCGGCGCACCTGTAACCGCACCCACATCATCAGGCGCTCCTTCGACCGCGAGTCCGCCGGTGCCATCGCTCACCGTGGGCGACACCGTCTCGGCCATTCTGTTGAAGTTATCGAGCGAGACCACTGCCGGGACGAAGATCGCACCCACGAACACCTTGGGCACGGCAATGCCTGGCTATGGTGCTGATCGCTCGTTATTGGGACAAAGCTCCGGGAACTTGCAAAGCGCGCAGCGCATGACTGTAAAGGTTATTCGAGCTAGTAGCGTTCAGGTCACTCAATCCGGTACTGTCCCGGACAACACGCCAACAGCGAAGACACCGGGCTCCGGTTACGAGCCAGGACGCATTCTCCAAGCGGTTGCAACGGATTTTCGAATCGGCGGTCACGCCGTCGTGCGAACCGAGGCAGGTCCGTTGGCGCTGGCTGGAATCGCCACCCTGCCTCCCGGGCGCTCCTGGACCCTGCAAATCACGAGCCCCCTCACACTGCCCCAACAAGCCACGGCAGGATTGGAAGGGAGCAGCTCACCGCTCCAACCGCCCAGTAACCCCGGGATAGAAACACTGCGCGAAGCGCTTGATGTCTTGCACCAGGTCAATCCTGAATTGGCCACCCGAGTCATCGACACTGTAGTACCGCAAGCCACCAACAGCTTGGCCGCCCGTATTCTCTTTCTCCTATCGGCGCTTCAGGGCGGCGACGTACGATCCTGGATCGGCGAATCCACAATCCGCAACCTACGATGGGCGCGGCCCGACCTCGCGAACCGCCTCACCGAGACCTTCGCACAATTGGAACATGGCGGGGATAGCCGCGAAACGGAGACATGGCGGGCTCTACACATCCCGTTCTTGGTCAATGGCGAACTGCAACCGATCCGCCTTTTCACGAAACAACGACGGCAGGGAGACGGGGAAGACCAAGAAGCGGACGAAGAACCGGAATGTTCGCGTTTCGTTGTGGATTTCCGGCTTAGCCGGCTCGGCCGCCTGCAACTGGACGGGCTAGTACGCGATAGCGGCCGCCGTCTTGACCTCATCGTCCGCAGCGAAAAGCCCCTAGTCGCCGATGTTCGATATCATATCCAATCGATCTTCATCGAAGCCGGCCAACTAACCGGACTGAAGGGTGGCGTCGACTTTCAGGCGCAACCATCCGGTTTCGTCGAAGTCGCCGCGGACGAGCATCTGCGATTGCCAACCGGCGTGCTTGTCTGAGTGGCGCGACCTACAACAGGCCGCGCGCGTGGATGCCGAGACCGATCTCGTCCAAATTCGCTTGTTCCAGCCTTGCGGCTTCCGCGGCGCGTTGTTTGTCCCGCTGCTCTTGCGCCGTTTCCAAAGTCCGTAATTCGCGATAGGCGGTGGAAAGCCCGTCTCGAGCCGCGTCGATCTTGTCCTCAAGCTCAGCGATATTGGCGTCCAGCCGATCACGATGGGTGATGGCTTCGCAAACATAAGCGCCGTACGTGAAACCGGCGATCACAGGCTGGTTTCGAACCGATGCTCGTTCCAGTGCCAACTGGTGCTCCAACTCCACCTTGCGCGTCTCCAGTTCCCCGACTTGCCGCAGCAGACCGGCAAGGTCGCGTTGCCGTTCGTCGACACGGGATTTGACCAGTCGGATGAGGCTGTGGAGGTCTTTTGCCATTAAACGCGGACTCCGGATACCATCAAGCGTTGTCGGTCATGCCAAGCAGTCCCCTCAGTTCGCCGTAGGCTTCGGCGAGACTCGTTTTCTCCGTTTTGCCTTGACTGAGGAAGTCTTCGAGGGCCGGATAGTGGTGAATGGCCTCGTCTATCCGCGCATCGCTGCCCTTTCGGTAGGCGCCGAGACGAATGAGTTCGGCCATGTCCTCATAGGTCGCCAATAACCGGCGAGCGTGCCGGATAACGGCGTTTTCCTGCTCGGTGTTGCACGCCGGCATCGTCCGCGACACGCTGCGGAGGATATTAACCGCCGGGAAGCGCCCGCGCTCGGCAATGGCTCGATCGAGAACGATGTGGCCGTCGAGGATACCGCGAACGGCGTCCGCGATGGGCTCGTTGTGGTCATCGCCTTCGACAAGCACGGTGAACAGGCCCGTAATGCTGCCCTGGCCTTCGACACCGGGACCGGCTCTCTCCAGCAGTCGCGGCAACTCCGAGAACACCGAAGGCGTGTAGCCCTTGGTGGTCGGCGGCTCCCCCACGGAAAGGCCGATTTCGCGCTGAGCCATGGCAAATCGGGTGACGCTGTCCATCAAACACAAGACATCTTGGCTTTGGTCGCGAAAGAACTCAGCAACCGTCATCATCGTGTAGGCGGCCTGCCGCCGGACCAAGGGTGGCGCATCCGAAGTGGCGACGACCACGACGCTGCGCGCCATGCCATCCGCTCCCAAATCGTCCTCGATGAACTCCCGAGCCTCGCGTCCCCTCTCGCCGACCAGTCCGATAACGCTGACTTCGGCCTCCGTATGCCGCGCCATCATCGACAACACCGTCGATTTGCCGACGCCGGACCCTGAAAAAATCCCCATGCGCTGACCACGACAGCACGTCAGAAAGGCATTGATGGACCGAATGCCGAGATCGATCTTGCCACCAAGGCGCTGACGCGCGTGCGGTGAGGGCGGCGTTGCCTGCACCGTATACGGCACCGAACCGAGGGGAAGCGGACCCTTGCCGTCAATGGGACGACCGAAGGCATCGATGGTCCGTCCAAGCCAACCCGTATGCGGATAGATCACCAGTCCTGATGTCGCGGCCTCGACGCGGCACCCCAATCCCACGCCATCAAGAGCGCCGAACGGCATCAGCAGCACCCGCCCACCCCGGAAACCAATGACCTCCGCGTGCAGACCACGACCTCGCCGGGCGATGATCCGACAATGGTCGCCGATGCTGAGGCACGCTTCCAAACCCTCAACCTCGACGAGCAATCCGACGATCGCCGAAACCCTCCCGTAAATGGTGTATTCGGGCAACCGCTCAATCTCATGGATGACGGTCTCGACCAGCATATCAGTTCTCACTTCCCAGTGTGGTTCTTAATCTAAGCAAATTCAATTGCTTACAGTGGATCTACGCGATCCGTTCCGAGATTGTTATATCTCGCATAAGATGTATTTTTCGTAACTAAGCAATTTTCACTTGCACTCCAAACGGGGGTTATGTACAACCACTCATGGTTAACGAAGATTTATTACCCGCGGAGGTAGCAATGCGTATCCTACTCGTCGAAGATGATCCGTCGGTCTCCCGCGCGATCGAGCTGATGCTGAAAACCGAAGGAATGGTGGTCGATACGACCGATCTCGGCGAAGACGGCTTCGAGATCGGCAAGCTCTACGACTACGACCTTATCCTTCTCGACTTGATGCTGCCGGACATGGAGGGCTATGAGGTCG
>JAHCKI010000297.1 GCA_026125865.1 Rhodospirillales bacterium | reverse complement strand
CAGCGTTCGCCAGGGGATCAACTCGTGCACATTGGTGTAGCCCGCGTTGTAGCAGACTTTCTCGGATTCGATCCCGGACCAGGTCGGCGACGAGATGATCTTACGCGGCTGCGCGACGACATCGCGGAATCGGATCTTCTCATCCTCCTTCGGTACGGCGAGATGGGTGTGGTCGAGCCCCGTCGCCTTGCCGAGCGCCTCCCAAGCCTTGACCGCGACCTCGCCGTTGGTCTCGGGTGCCAGCATGAGAATGACCTCGGTGGCGTCGATGTCGGTCTCGATCCTAGGCATGCCCTTGGTCGGCCCGTCCTCGATGACCTTGCCGTTGAGGGCGGCGAGCGCCTCGACCTCATGATCGGTGTTCCACGAGATGCCCTTGCCGCCGTTGCCAAGTTTCGTCATCAGCGGACCGAGCGCGGTGAAGCGTTTGTAGAGGTTGGGGTAATCCCGCTCGACGACGGCAATCTGCGGCATGGTCTTGCCCGGGATCGGATCGACCTCGCCCTTCTTCCAGTCGTTCACGTCCAACGCCTGAGCGATTTCGCCCGGCGTGTCGTGCAGGATCGGCACCAACACAACGTCCTTCTCGGCACCCAGGATTTCCGGTGCCACCTCCGAGAATTTCTTGGCGATCGACTTGTAGATGTCCCAGTCGCTCCTGCATTCCCAGGCCGGGTCAACCGCGCTTGTCAGCGGGTGGATGAAGGGATGCATGTCCGACGTGTTGAGGTCGTTCTTCTCGTACCAGGTGGCCGTGGGAAGAACGATGTCCGAATACACACACGTCGTGGACATGCGGAAGTCGAGGGTGACGAGCAGGTCGAGCTTGCCCTCCGGCGCCTTGTCATGCCAGACCACGTCCAGCGGCTTCTGGCCGCCGTCTTCGCCAAGGTCTTTCCCTTGCACACCATGGGCCGTACCGAGCAGGTGCTTGAGGAAATACTCATGCCCCTTGCCCGACGAACCGAGCAGGTTGGACCGCCAGACGAACAGGTTGCGCGGCCAGTTCTTGGGACCGTCCGGGTCCTCGCAGGACAACTTCACGTCGCCGGACTTCAGGGCTTCGACCAGCCAGTCCTTGGGATCCTTGCCGGCGGCTTCGGCCGCGGCGGCGATCTCCAAGGGGTTCTTGTCGAGTTGCGGCGCCGACGGCAGCCAGCCCATGCGCTCGGCACGGACGTTGTAATCGATCAGTGATCCGTCCCACGGCCCTTCCGGCGCCGTCGGCGATAGGATCTCGTTGACCCCCAGCGTCTCGTAACGCCACTGGTCGGTGTGGGCGTACCAGAACGACGTGGAGTTCATGTGCCGCGGCGGGCGGCCCCAGTCGAGAGCGAACGCCAACGGCAGCCACCCGGTTTGCGGCCGCAGCTTTTCCTGGCCGACGTAATGGGACCAGCCGCCGCCCGACTGTCCGACACAGCCGCACATGACAAGAAGGTTGATGACCCCCCGGTAATTCATGTCCATGTGGTACCAGTGGTTCATTGCGGCGCCGATAATGACCATCGACTTGCCGCCGGTCTTCTCGGCGTTGCGCGCAAACTCGCGAGCGACGGTCTCGATATGGCCGGCCGGCACACCGGTGATGTGCTCCGCCCACTTCGGTGTATAGGGCACCATTTCGTCGTAGGATTTGGCCACATGTTCGCCGCCGAGGCCGCGGTCAAGGCCGTAGTTGGTGACGAACAGGTCGAACACGGTGGTGACCAGCGCCTCCCCGTCCTTCAGCCCGATCCTCTTGACCGGCACCTTGCGAACCAGCACGTCGGGATGTTCGGTGCCGCGGAAGAAGTCGTGGTGGAGATTGCCGAAATAGGGGAAGCCAACATCGGCGATCTCATCGTGATCGCCCTCGCCGATAAGTGTCGTCTGAAGTCGGGTGCTGTCGCCGGCGGCGGCCTTCTCCTCCAGGTTCCACTTGCCCTGTTCGCCCCAGCGGAAACCGACCGAACCCGTCGGCACAACAATCTGCTTGCTGTTGCCGTCCCAAGCGACGGTCTTCCAATCCGGATTGTTCTCCTGACCGAGATCGCCGTTGAAGTCCGAGGCGCGGACCAGGCGTTCCGGCACGTAGTAGCCGTCCTTCTTCACAAGGCGCACCAGCATCGGCATGTCACTGTACTTGCGGCCGTATTCGGCGAAATACTCGACTTGGCGTTCAACGTGGAACTCACGCAAAATGACGTGGCCCATGGCCATCGCCAGTGCCGCGTCCGTGCCTTGCTTCGGATGTAGCCAGAGGTCGGCGAACTTCGAAGCCTCGCTATAGTCCGGGCAAATGACGACGCTCTTGGCGCCGCGATACCGGGCCTCGGCATAGAAGTGGGCGTCCGGCGTGCGGGTCTGCGGTACGTTCGAACCCCAGACGAGGATGAACCCCGAGTTGTACCAATCCGCCGATTCCGGAACGTCGGTCTGTTCGCCCCAGGTCTGGGGCGACGACGGCGGCAGGTCGCAATACCAGTCGTAGAACGACATGCAGACGCCGCCGAGCAACGACAGATAGCGTGAGCCGGCCGCATAGGAGACCATGGACATGGCCGGGATCGGCGAGAAGCCGATCACCCGGTCTGGCCCGTAGACCTTCGCCGTGTAGGCATTGGCGGCGGCGATGATCTCGGTCACATCGTCCCACGTTGCCCGCACGAATCCGCCGAGCCCGCGCATCTTGGTGTAAGAGGCGCGCTTCATCGGGTCTTCGACGATCGCCTTCCACGCGGCGACGGGGCTCTTCGAGCCTCGTTCGGCGCGCCAAGCCCGCAGCAGGCGGGACCGAATCAGCGGATATTTCACGCGGTTGCCGGAGTACATGTACCAACTGTAGCTGGCGCCGCGGGAACAGCCCCGCGGTTCGTGGTTGGGCAGGTCCGGCCGTGTGCGCGGGTAGTCGGTCTGCTGCGTTTCCCAAGTGACGATCCCACCCTTGACGTAGATCTTCCAGCTACACGAACCGGTGCAGTTGGCGCCGTGGGTGGACCGCACGATCTTGTCGTGCTGCCACCGCTTGCGGTAGCCGTCCTCCCAGCGCCTGTCCTCGCCGGTCGTCACTCCGTGCCCGGAGGAGAACTCGCCGACATTCTTCTTGGCAAAGAAATTAAGTCTGTCGAGCAGGTGGCTCATGACGTTGACCTTTCACGAACGATTCGCCACATGTGACTTCGAGCCCTTCTTACGGATTCTTGAACTCCGCCTTGGGTCCCAGGTAGTACCACCAGTTCAGGACCAGGCAGATCACGTAGAAGATTGCGAAGCCGTAGAGTGCGTATTCCGGCGTCGCCGCCTTGATCTGTTCGCCGAACACCTGCGGGATGATGAAGGCGCCGTAAGCGGCGACGGCCGAAGTCCAACCCAACGCGGGGCCGGCCTGTTCCTTCGGGAAGATCATGGCGATGGTGCGGAAGGTGGAACCGTTTCCGATACCGGTGCCCGCGAACAGCAGCAGGAAAAGGACGAAGAACGGCACGAAGTAATTCTCCGGGGTCGGCGACCGGTAGGCGGCGGCCATGAAGTAGGCGACACCGAGAGCGCTGGCAATCATCAGGAGGGTGATGTACTGCGTGACCCGCGCTCCGCCGAGTTTGTCGGAGATCCAGCCGCCGATCGGCCGGAT
>JAHCKI010000296.1 GCA_026125865.1 Rhodospirillales bacterium | reverse complement strand
GGTGTTGGCGGCGTCTAGCACGCCGGTTTGCATTCCCGTATAGATCTCCGAACTGGGCATCGAGGACAGTGACGCTCCGGCACCGGCGAGCATTTCTTCGAACGCGGGCCCGGCCGCCCGGGTGACCTGACCCTTAATGGTGTCGGGGCTGGTAATGCAATTCTTTTTGGAAGCGAAGGCGCCCGCCAGCCAAGCATCCGACAAAACCACGACACCGGCATCATTGATGCTCTTCTTGATGTCTTGCATGAACTCCGAGCTGTTGAGCCGGTTCGCCCGTTCATGGTTGCGCACGAGTCCCGGCATCAGGGTTGCGGAAAACTCAGCTTGACGTCCTGAGGCATAGTCGAGCGGGAACGCCGAGATATCGAGCAGCCCCTTGGTGAGGGCGCCCCATTGCTCTTTGGGCTTAAACAGCGAAGCGCCCGGATAGACGCGAATTTCCAGACCAACGTTGGCCTTCTCGACCTCATTTGCCAAGATTTGAACCATTTCGTCGCGGACGTCGCCTTTCCCGCCAGGCCACTGATGCGAGGCCTTCAGAGTCTCGGCTTGCGCCGATCCCGTGGCGATGAGGGCCGCGGCACCAATGAAAATCGTTTTTCTGAGCAGTGTCATAGGGTTCCTCCCGTTGCCGCTGGGTTGTGTGCGGTAGCCCACTTGAACAGTTCGGGCTTATTAATATACAAAAGGACACAACTTCGCGTACCTGTCAACGAAGTTTGTATGCAAAAAACCGGAAATTGCATAATGGCGGAAAGAATCGTCGATCAGCTTCGTAAGGCATTGGAGGATGAAATCGTTACCGGGCGATTGCCTCAGGGTAGCCGACTGGATGAGGTCGCTCTTGCTACGCGCTTTTCCGTCTCGCGCACGCCCATTCGAGAAGCGCTCCATCAACTCTCCAGCTCCGGTCTTGTCGAGTTGAAGCCGCGGAGAGGCGCTTTCGTGACGTCCGTCACGATGGAAACACTTGTCGAGATGTTCGAGACGATGGCTGAAATGGAGGCGGTTTGCGGAAGACTGGCGACACGCCGAATGCATGAAGATGAGCGCAAAGCTCTGCTCGAAGCCCACGACGCATGCTGTCAGGCTGCAGCTACCGAGGACGTCGACCTCTACTACGACATGAACGTTGCATTCCACAGAACGATTTACATGGGCAGCCACAATCGCTTTCTCGCCGATGAGGCGCGCCGACTACGTAGACGGTTACAAGCCTATCGGCGATTGCAGCTTCGCGTTCGGGGCCGGGTGTCGGCGTCCGCCGAGGAACACGGGCTCATCGTCGAAGCGATCCTGGCCGGAGATGAGAAAGGGGCGGAGACAGCGCTACGCGCCCATGTCATGATCCAGGGAGAGCGCTTTGGTGATCTCTTGATGACGCTCGATACAATACGACAATCGACAGCGCTGACCGAGGCATAAAGCACGGCTTTTCCTCGATCGACGACGGCGAAGACGGGAATCCGATGTGACGCCGTTCCCCCAAAATCCCTTACTCCAAGAGGCCTGCTTCCTTGAAGTATCGCTTGGCGCCCGGGTGCAGAGGTGCCGACAATCCATCTTTGACCATTTCTTCTTTCTTTAGCCCGCTGAAGGCCGGGTGCATTTGCTTGAAGTTGTCGAAGTTCTCGAACACCGCCTTGACCACGTTATAGACCACGTTGTCCGGCATAGAGGTGGAACCGACGAATGTGGCGCCGACGCCGAATGTCGCAACGTCGCTGTCCGTGCCGCGATACATGCCGCCCGGAATTATGGCTTTCCGGTAGTAGGTGTTGTCCGCGACCAGTTTGTCGACTTCGGGACCGCTGACCGAGACGATGACGCTGTCGCACGATGTGGTCGCTTCTTTGATCGAGCCGCTCGGATGCCCCACGGTGAACACCATGGCGTCGATCTTGTTGTCGCAAAGCGCCGCCGACTGTTCGGTCGATTTCAATTCGGACGCTAGGGTGAAATCGGCGGTGGTCCATTTCTTGGCCGCCATCAGCACCTCCATGGTGCTGCGCTGACCGGAACCGGGGTTGCCGATGTTGACACGTTTGCCCTTGAGGTCGTCGAAGGTCCTAATGCCCGAATCAGCGCGCGCCACCACCGTAAACGGCTCCGGGTGAACCGAGAAAACGGCGCGCAGCTCCTTGAACGGTCCCGCGTCCTTGAACTCGCCGGTGCCGGTATAGGCGTGATACTGCGCGTCCGACTGGGCGATACCCATGTCGAGATCGCCGGCGCGAATGGTGTTGATGTTGTAGACGGAGCCGCCGGTGCTTTCGACCGAGCAGCGGATGCCGTGCTCCTTTCGCCCCTTGTTCACAAGGCGGCAGATTGCGCCGCCGGTGGGATAGTACACGCCCGTAACACCACCGGTACCAATGGTCACAAAGGTTTGGTCAGCCGCGGCGGCGATATTCTCCCGACAGGCAAGGAAGGCTCCGAGGCCAAAAGCGACAACGAGTACCGATACGCTTGCGCTTTTGAGGTTCATGGTTGTCTCATCTCCCACTCAGGACGATTACTCTACGGTCTCATATGTAGCAAGTAGATGATTCGTTTTATTTTCTTTGTTGGGGTATTGAGCACCCCGCGTCCCACCGGTCATTCGAGCTTCTGAGCGATTCTGTTGTTCGGGATAAAAACAGTCGAACAAATACGCGTTTTGAATAGTGTTCATTTGCAGCTAAAGCAACAAGTTCTCTGCCAAAAAGCAGGGATAGCGATGGTTGCCCGCCACCCCGCACTTGATCGGAAAACGGGACCAGACTACATCGTCGCGACGAGATCGCGGAAGTGTCCTGGTGCGTAGCTGAGAAACGCAGGGAAACACGGAGAAACATGGATACCCTGGTCGATATTCGCGGACTGAAAAAGCACTTCGGTCCGATTGCTGCCGTTGATGGCGTGTCATTGACCGTCAAGCGCGGCGAGGTGATGGGCTTTCTCGGTCCCAACGGCGCCGGCAAGACCACCACCATGCGCATGATCACCGGCTATCTGCCACCGGACGAAGGAACCGCCATTGTCGTCGGCCACGACGTCACGCGACAGCCAATTCAGGTCAAGCGCAAGATCGGGTACCTGCCGGAAGGAGCGCCGCTCTATGGCGACATGACACCGGCTTCCTTTCTCGCGTTCGTCGCGGAAGCGCGCGAACTCCGCGGCGCCGACAAAGATTCGCGTCTGGATCATGTGCGCGATCTCCTGCATCTCGGGTCAGTTTGGTTGCAGCCGATTGAGACCTTATCCAAGGGGTTCAAACGTCGCGTCGGACTGGCCCAGGCGATCCTGCACGAGCCGGACGTGATCGTGCTCGACGAGCCGGCGTCTGGACTCGATCCGATCCAGGCCCTGCGCCTGCGCGAACTGATCCGCACGCTCGCTGCCGACCACACGGTCGTGCTGTCGACGCACGTGCTGTCGGACGTGGTCGCCTCCTGCGATCGCGTCGCGATCGTGCACGAAGGACGCCTGCGCCACGTGGCCGTGCTCGCAGAACTCGAGTCCGGGAAGACGTTGCGCGTGCGCATCGGTCGTGATGTCGACGTCGCGGACTGGACATCGATCGACGCGGTCGTCGCTGCCGAGCCGATGGCGCCGCGCTGCTGGCGCAT
>JAHCKI010000295.1 GCA_026125865.1 Rhodospirillales bacterium | reverse complement strand
AATGAATAGAACGAGGTTTTCCAAGACTGGCCCTCGGACGTCGTCGCGCGCACTTTAAGGATGGTCGGGCGGTGTCTGAAGACACCGCCCTTCCGGACCGGTTCATTGCGTCACGACTGGGTTACGGTTAGCCCTTGAGCATGCCCGGGAAATAGTGATTGAACGCGAGCTGGTAGTCGGCCTGGTTCATCAACGAGTAGAACGCAACCCGCTCCGACCAGGTCTTCTGACTGTCGACGACCTTCTTGAAGAACGGATCCTCGTTGAGCTTTTCCAGGACTGCGTCCCAGGATTTGAGCTGCGCTTCCATGACCGACTGCGGCGTGCGGTAGACGCCGACACCCGCTTCCTTGATCAGCGTCTGCAGGTCCTTGGAATAGTTGTCCATGGCTAGCGCGTAGTTGGACGTATTGGCCGCTTCCGCCGCGTATTCGAGAATGGCCTGCAACTCTTCCGGCAGTGCGTCGAACTTTTGCTTATTGAAGATGATCTCGAAGAATTCGGCGGCTTGATGGTAGCTGCCCATCATGTAGACCTTCGACACGTCCTGGGCGCCGAAGCGACTGTCGGACGTGGGGTTGTTGTACTCGAAGGCCTCGATCACACCCCGCTCCAAGGCGGGCACGATTTCGCCGCCTGGAAGCTGCGTCACTTTCAGGCCCATACCCTGCATGATGTCGGTGGCGAGGCCGACCGTCCTATATTTCAAGCCCTGCAGATCATCGACACTCTTGATTTCCTTTTTGAACCAGCCGAGCGGCTGCGTCGGCATCGGCATGCAGAAGAAGCCGACTAGGTTGAGCTTGAGGATGTCCTGAACCAGTTCACGATACAGCTCCTTACCGCCGCCCTTGTGAATCCAGGCCAGGATCTGGGACGCGTCGGCACCGAATACCGGACCGGTGCCGAACAGGGACGCGGCCTTGTGCTTGCCATACCAATAGGCGGTGACCTGATGACCGGCGTCGAGAATGCCGTCGTGAACCGCGTCCTGCACCTGGAACGCCTTAACGACAGCGCCCGAGTTCAAGTACTCGATCTTGAGCCGGCCACCCGCCATTTTCTCGACGCGCGCCACGTACTCCTGCGCCATTTCATTGAAGATGTCGGCGGCGCCCCAAGCGCCTTGCATCTTCAACGTCACCGTCTCGGCGCGCGAGATCTGCGGAAAGGCGACTGTTGCCGCAGCCGCGCCCGCAACCATGCCGCCGCCCTTGATGAACTTGCGACGAGACAGCGGACCTTTGGCTTTCTGTTCGGGGGTTTTTTTCTCGGACGCCTTGTCGACGTGATTTTGTTTGCTGAATTCGTTTGTCATTCGGTTTCCTCCCAACGATTTTCATTGCGATTTGGAACCCGAGGAATGAATGCCGGGTTCCGCGTTGGATTATTTTGGTGTTACGTTGAAACTGGTTTGGACTGCAGCTCCTCCCAACCTCTGTTCCTTACAAGCAATATTTTTATCCATTGCCGCTATCCACGAGTGACGTTCGACAACGGTTCATTGCATTCGATGATCGACATTCTAAACTAAATCGCAAGCGGTTTCGAAGGTTTATAGTTATGCGACCCGATCCTTTGGTTCCCGACCGGCGACGATCGCGTCAAGGTTGTCGAGGGCGCGAAATCCCATAGCATCGCGTGTTTCGCGTGTCGCGCTGCCGATGTGCGGCAGGAGGAAAGCATTGGTGAGTTCCCGGTATCCGGGGTGAATTTCGGGTTCGTTGTTGAAGACGTCGAGTCCCGCCGCGAAGATTTGGCGCGAGCGCAAGGCGGCAATCAGCGCGTCATCATCGATGATGGCGCCGCGGGCCGTGTTGACGACGACGGCGTTCTTCGGCAGCAAGCCGAACCGCCGGGCATCGAGCAGGCCTTGTGTCTCGGGGGTCGCGGGGCAGTGGATGGAAAGAAACGGACAGTGGGGCAGCAGGTTGTCCACGGTTGGGTGGTAGATGGCGCCGTGTTCGGCCGCGGGATCCAATGGGCGACGGTTGTGATAATGGATTTCCATTCCAAAACCGCGTGCCCGCTGCGCCATGACTTGTCCGACCCGGCCCATGCCGAGGATGCCAAGGCGTTTGCCGGTTACCTGCAATCCGACCATGAATGACGGACTCCAGTCGCGCCATTGGCGCGTGCGCACCAGCATTTCGCCCTCACTCGCCCGCCGGGCGGCGCCGAGAAGAAGCAGCATGGCGGTCTCGGCCGTGGCGTCCGACAACACGTCCGGTGTGTTGGTAACGATGATCCCGCGCGATTTGGCGGCGGCCGTGTCCACATGGTCGTATCCAACGGAAAAATTGCAGATGGCCACAACCCGTTCGGGCAGGCGCGCGATCACATCGGCCGTAAACTTCTCGGTGTGGCAGGCGATGATGATATCCGCTTCCGACGCCTTGTTGAGGAGTTCATCGCTCGAATAAAGCCGATCGTCCGGGTTGAGGAATGCCTTGTAGGTGCGCCGCAGCCGGTCTTCGACGGCGTCGGGCAGCTTGCGCGTAACCAAAACGGCGGGCGCCTCGATTTTGCCCCAGGTTGAGGTGTTCGTGTGGGTCATGACCTGTTCTCCCTCCTCATCGTGCGTTTCTTGAGTATTCGGACCACGATAGCGGCTTCGCACAAGCGACGCGATCGGTAGCGTAGCCTTTGAGATCGCGATACTAGAGAGTGGGTGTGATCCTCCGGCGCGGCACAATTTGTAGTGCCTCGGGAAGCGAATCACCTGCGAATCGAATCGCCGTGTCCGTGATTTTGGGATGTCCGCAGTCTTTCGAGCCCGTCATCGGCAACGCGTGTAGGGGGCAAAACATCAATGACCTCAATAGTGTGCGGTCGACCGCCACGTTTCGACGGAAAGCGGCCTTGCAAGAGCCCCGTGATTCGTGACAGCAAAACCATATGTGGAGCCTGCACGACGCACTTACCCCAAGATCGTGGATTGGATAGGAAATGACTTCAGCCGCAACCGTCATGGAATTGCCGCAACGGCCGCGTCGCCACGTGGATCTGCGTGGCGGAACGTTCACACTGCTCATATTGCGCTTGACCGATCCGAAAGACGACAACCTGTATGCCGCCCTTGCAGATAGGGTCTCGCAGGCGCCGAGTTTTTTCCGCCATGCGCCGGTGGTCATCGATCTCCGCGAACTAGCCGAAGCACCGCCCATGAACATCGCCGAGGTCGGACGTCGGCTGCGACAACATGGGCTCGTTCCGGTCGGTGTTCAGAATGGTACGACCGAGCAAAACAAGGCTGCCGTCAATGCCGGCTTCAGCGTGTTGCGCGAAGGGTCGCTGGCGCCGATTTCCCTTGATGACGACGGTGGTTCTCCGAGCGTTGAACTAAGGACAATTGCACCACGAGCGGTGGAACGGCCGGCGCCCGGAACCAACACCAAGGTGATCTCCCAGCCGGTTCGCGGCGGCCAACAGGTTTACGCCCAAGGCGGCGATCTGATCGTCATGTCGTCCATTTCGCCGGGCGCCGAACTTCTCGCCGATGGTCATATCCATGTCTACGGCGCATTGAGAGGCAGGGCGTTGGCCGGTGTATCGGGCGACACCTGCGCCCGCATCTTTTGTCATAGCCTGGATGCGGATTTGGTTTCGATCGCGGGTATTTGGCAGGTCAGGGAAGATATGC
>JAHCKI010000294.1 GCA_026125865.1 Rhodospirillales bacterium | reverse complement strand
CATCCTCCAGGTCAGCGCTCTCGAACGGGCGATCAAACGAACCGGTCTCGATGTGGATGCACTTCTGGGTGCCGAGGACGATGGCCGCAGCGGCAAGGGCGGCCCCTTCGTCGCCGAGGGATCGCGCGGACACGCCGGAAACGATAGAACCGACGTCGCGTATGCGCGTCTCGACGCGAAGCTTACGCGGTGGGAGGCACTGCAAACCCTGATACGGCGGGTGCCGCTGGTCCCGCCACTGGATACCTACGCCATCAACAGCCGTTTCGGCAGGCGCATCGATCCCGTCAATGGGCGGTATGCGTTTCATGAGGGGGTGGATCTGGACGCGTCCCGCAAGTCGCCTGTTTTCGCTACGGCGGCGGGAACCGTGGTGTATGCGGCGCGCAAGGGCAATTACGGCCTGTTCGTGGAGATCAATCACGAGTCGGGCCTGAGAAGCGGCTACGCCCACCTGGACGAGATCATGGTCAAGGTCGGTCAGACCGTCAGGCTCGGCGATGAAATCGGACTACTGGGAAATACCGGGCGCAGTACCGGCGCGCACCTGCATTACGAAGTCAAATACCGTGGTGAACCCATGGACCCGATGGACTTCATCCGTGCCGGTCGCGGCATCTTCCAGGAAGACGGCGACGAGACGATCCCCGACGACACGTTCAACGCCCCCATAAAACGCCCAATCCACCGGCCCTGAAAGCGCACACAGGTCCGTTTCGTCATGAGGCGCACCGGTACTGTGGCGATCCATAATCCCACACCGGATCGAAAGCCCGTCTTATTTCACGAGCGTCGCCGGTGGATTGCCGCACCGGCTGTGCCGGTTCGCAATGACAATATGGGTAAAGCGTCACGCCTCCATTCGTCATCGCGAAGCGCGTCAGCGCTGTGGCGATCCATACACAGGTTATCGTACGAGAAGGGGCGGGAGTTCGGAGAGGGTCCGGATTTCAGCTTCGGGGCTTCCGGGGAGCTGTTCCGGCGGTGTGCCGAAACGGTTGATCCACACCACCCGCAAACCGAAATACGCCGCCCCCGCCGCGTCCCAGGCATTGGCGGACAAGAAACATATTTTCTCCGCCGGGACATTCATGCGGTCAACGGCAAGCTGGTAGACGCTGGGATGGGGCTTGTAGATGCCGACGTCGTCGACGGAAATCAGCGGGCCCAGAAGACTTTCCAGTCCGCCGCGCCGAACCGCGGCGATCAGCATGCTGGGTGACCCGTTGGAGAGTATTCCCGTTTTGAAGTCGCTGTCCTTCAACGTCCGCAGCACCTCCGGAACTTCCGGGAAGGCGTCGAGAACGAAATACAGCTCCATGAGCCGTGTTCGCAAGGCATTGTCCTCGATACCGAGTGCCGCCAGGGCGTAGTCGAGACCCTGACCGGTGACATGCCAGAAGTCCACGTAGTCGCCGCGAAGGCTGCGCAGCCAAGTGTATTCCAACTGCTTCGTCCGCCAAATCTGCGTAAGCTGCTGGACCTTGTCGCCCAGAACATCGCGACAGCGTTCCGCTGCCGCGCCGAAATCGAACAGGGTGCCATAGGCGTCAAAGACGCAGGCCTCGATGTTTTCCAATTGGATTGGCTTGTTCATTGTTGTTCCTCCCGATGCCGGTATTGGCCGGCTGTATTGTCGTCGGCACACCTTTTCTTGCCGGCCAACCGCCGGTTATAACCGCCGGTCACCCTATCGCTGAAGATCGTTTTCCAGTGAGACCGGCGTGTGGTCGCCGTTCATGATTCGGCGGTAGACCTGGAGATGCTCAAGCGTTCGTTGGACGTAGTTGCGCGTCTCGCCGAACGGGATCAGTTCCACCCAGTCGACGGCTTGTTCGATACTCACGCGCGGATCACCGTTGTCTTCGACCCACTGGTTGGAGCGTCCGGGACCGGCGTTGTACGCCGCCAGCGACAGAACATAGGATCCATTGAAGCGGTCCAACATGCTGCTCATGTAGGCTTGCCCGAGAATCATGTTGTATTCGGGATCTTTGCTGAGCCGTGTTTCAGAGTACGGCAGGTCGATTTTCTCCGCGACATTGCGTGCGGTCGACGGCATCAACTGCATCAATCCACGGGCGCCGACACGGCTCACCGCATTCGTCCGATAGGCGCTTTCCTGGCGAATGATGGCCAGAACCAATGGGGGTTCGACGTGGTGGGGAACGCCGTTTTCGACCCGAGGCACGGGGACCGACGGATATCCTTCCTCCAGCAGCGTATCGCCGTGGCGAATAACCCGTTTGGCGATGGCGATGGCAAGATCCGGCCGCCCGGATTCCGTAGCGACCCCCGCCGCCATGGCTTTCCAACCGCCGGACTCGCGAAGGTCGGCGAGGTGGGAAACGAACGGCCACAAGCTTTCCTGTCGATCCAGGGATGCGAGAATGCGCACGGCGCGTGTCACATCATGAACGTAGAATTCCTCCAACTCTTCTTTCGTCGGATCGGGGCTCTTCGGAAGCTGTAGAACCGTCCCCGGCTGCAACTGTTGCGCCGAAAGCTGACCATAGTAGGTCGTCGGGTAATTGGCCGCCTTCGCGAGCCATTCCCGAGTGACCTCCTGTTTGTCGCGAGCCTCGGCGGCCCGCGCCGCCCAATAGGCCGCGCGAGCACGGCTTACGGGGTACTGGACACCATGGTACATGCGTTGGAAGTGCTCAAAGGCCAGCTTCGGATCCTGCAAAAAGCGAAGCGCGATCCATCCCGCCAGCCATTCTCCCTCCGCGAAGCTTTCGCCTTCGTAGGAACCGTGGTGGGAGGCGATACCGTAGGCCTGATGCTTGAGACCTTCGGCCAGGGCGCGGCGCGCGATGATGTTGCGCTCGGTCCAAAAACGATCGGGCTCGACGCCTTGGACTGCTCCATATTCTCGCAGTAACGCTCGGGCGTCGTTGTCCCGTTCCTTCTTTCGCCGCCAGCGAAGGCGCTCGTACACCAATCCGGGATTATTGCGGAGCTCGGTCGGAACCCTATCGACGGCTTTGTCCACTTTTTTTCCCATCGCCCGCAACTGCAAGCGGGCCATTCCAAGTGCCCGTTGTCCGGGGTCGACCTTGGGAAGCAGGCGCTGCGCTTCGGGGTTTCGCCCCCGCCACAGTAGGAAATCGAGGCGCTCTTCGTAGTCCGATCCGGTCAACAGATGACCCAGCCTCGCGAGGAATTCCTCCTCCTCCTTGGGTCCGAAAGACGCCGTCAACCAACCGTTGCGCGCCACCGCGTGAGCCGCCTGGACGTCGCCTTCCGCCAACAGGGCAAGCGCCAGACGAATGCTGCCGTTGGCGGTTTTGGGTGTTCGTTTGTCAAACCACGCCCTGACGGATTCGTGAGGTTCCGCCGGAGAAATCGCTTCTTCGGCGCGCCTCAACATCACCTTGTCGGGCCACTCAGGATTTTCGCTCAGGAATCGGGAAATCTCGTCGAATGTCGCGACGCTGTCCTTTCGCGTATAGTCGAACCACATCAACAACTTGTCGAGAACAGGATCCCCTGCGGTTCGAGCGAGCCGACGGGCCTCCGTCCAATTGTCGTTATCCACCGCATGAAACGCCGATTTCGCTATCGAGAGTTGGCGGTCGGACAAATGCGAGTGGGCGGCATTGGACGCCTCGCTTGTTCCAAGCACCACAGCGATAACAACGAC
>JAHCKI010000293.1 GCA_026125865.1 Rhodospirillales bacterium | reverse complement strand
GATCGCATTTTGCTCTAGTGTAACTCGCCAAATTCATCATTCCTGAACCGGCATTCCTTGGGAGTGATCGTTGAGCCATCGTTCAAAAAAAGAAGAATAACGAACACAACAAGAACATATACAGCTATCGAGCGGCGGTCAAGGATAAAAAGCACATTATCTGCGCTGAGTATGGACGGTCACTATGACAAAAATGAAAATATACCTGAAACTTGGCGGAATGCAGAGGTTGGCAAGCCTATGTGCGGTCGCCACCCTTTGGGGCTTTCCGGCCAGTCGCTCCGGTGTCACGGACAGGACGTGGCTTATTCATCCATGGGCTCGACGCCGAGATCGCGGATCATCGTCTTGACGGCATCGGCGGCGTCGTTCAGGGCCGGTTCTTCCGTGGCCCGCAACACCAAGCTGGTGCCGATGCGGCCGTCACGGACGAAAGGATAGCTGCCCATGTCGACGGATGGGTGCTGTTGCTGAATGCGGGACAAGGGATCGGCGACGGCGCCTTCCAGGGTGAATGCGGCGATGGTGCGCGAGAGCATCGGCGCGCCGCCCACAAGGCAATGGGCGAGGCCGTCGAACATCGCCTGCATGATTCGGGGAACGCCGGGGAGCACGAAAACGTTGTCCATCCTGAAGCCGGGCGCTCGGCTCACCGGGTTTTCGATCAGATGCGCGCCTTTGGGCACGTCGGCCATTCGAAGCCGCGCTTCATTGAGATCACCGGGCGCGTATTGCTGTTGCAAATAGGCGACAGCTTCGGGATCACGCCACAGCGGTGCTCCGAAGGCAGCGGCGATGGAGGCGGCGGTGATGTCGTCGTGTGTGGGGCCGATGCCGCCGGTGGTAAACACGTAGTCATGGTACGCGCGAGTGGCGTTGACCGCGGCGACGATGGCGGCGGTATCGTCGGCGACGACGCGGGCTTCACGCAAACGGATACCGAGGTCATTGAGCCGCGTGGCGAGAAACGGAAGGTTGGCGTCGCGCGTGCGTCCGGACAATACTTCATTGCCGATGATGATGACGCAGGCGGTAACGATCTTGAGGTTTGGCATGCAACGCCTCCGGTATTGCTTCACAATAGCAGAGGCCATGGCGGGCCGGAACGGTGGTCGAGGCCTTTTGCGTGAAGTGCCGAGCCTTGTTGAAGAACCCGAACCGAGATGAGGAGAATGACCATGTGGCGATTCGCCCTGACGTCCATCGTTGCTATCGCCTGTTTCGGGACGCCGGCCCTGGCTGCCGGCGGGGACAAAGAGACGGGACATCGATTGGCGGTCGAGCGGTGTTCGACCTGTCATGCCGTCGAGAGCGACGTGACCGCCGCCGACAAGGTTGATCCGTTGGTGACGATCGCCAAGGATCCGCGCATGACGTCGGACCGGCTGCGTGGTTTTCTCACCAAGCCCCACGGCGGCATGCCAGATTTTTCCTTGAGCCAGCGGGAGATCGCGGATTTGATCGCCTATATGGAGAGTCTGCGATAATCGAAGTATCCGGGGCGGTAAAGTGACCGACGCAAATTTGATACCGGGCCGCTACAGAAAGTCCCGCAGCATCGCGACCAGCGGCGCATCGGCCGGCGGCATTTGCAGGCGATTCATGTGGATCGGCCGCAACCATTTGATCCGCTGACCTTCCTGCGGCGTCGGCGTGCCTTTCCAGACACGGCAGAGGTAAAGGGGCATCATCAGGTGGAAGTCGTCGTAACTGTGGGAGGCGAAGGTGAAAGGAGCGAGGCAGCTTTCCGTTATGTCCACAGCCAGCTCTTCCTTAAGTTCTCTCACCACGGCCGCTTCCGGCGTTTCACCCTCATGGAGCTTGCCGCCCGGAAACTCCCAGTGGCCGGCCAGCGGTTTGTCGGCCGGGCGTTCAGCCAACAGAACGCGGCCGTCAATGTCGATCAACGCGGCCGCGGCCACCAGCACGATCGGCTGCGGCACCTCGCGCGCGCGGGTCGCGATTTGCAGGCAGCCGGGCTCGGGACCGGTCAAGTTAGGAGCGATAGGAGGCATTGATGTCGATGTAGCCGTGGGTGAGGTCGCAGGTCCACACCTTGGCTTGGCCCATGCCGACACCCACGTCGACGGCAATATCGATTTCTGGTTGTTTCATATGTGCGGCGACCGGTCCTTCCTCATAGGCGGAATGCCGGGCGCCGGCATGGGTGATTTGTACGCCGCCGATTCGAATGTCGATGCGGTCACGGTCGGCGCGTTCTCCCGATTTGCCGACGGCCATGACGATGCGGCCCCAATTGGCGTCCTCGCCGGCTATCGCGGTTTTGACCAGGGGTGAGTTGGCGATCGTCAGGGCGATGCGCTTGGCCGAACTGTCATCCTCGGCGCCGGTGACGGTTATGGCGATGAATTTGGAGGCGCCTTCGCCGTCGCGAACAATCTGGTGTGCCAGATCGAGACATGCGTCCCTCAGCCGCAAGCGGAAGTCCTCGGCGCGTGGATCGTCGGCATCGGTGATTGGGGAATGCTTGGCTTTCCCGGTGGCGAACAGCAAGAGCGCATCGCTGGTCGATGTATCGCTGTCGACTGTGATGCTGTTGAACGAGTGGGCGACCGCGTCAGCGAGCAGCGTCTGCAGCGGCCCGTGCGGAATGTTGGCGTCGGTGAACACGAACGCCAACATGGTCGCCATGTCGGGAGCGATCATGCCGGAGCCCTTGGCGATGCCGTTGATCGTCACCGGCACGCCGTCGATGTCGGCTTGGCGCGTTGCGCCCTTGGCGAAGGTATCGGTGGTCATGATCGCGCGGGCGGCGCCTTCCCAGTCGTCGTTGCGTAGGCCGGCGTGAAGCGCGTCTATGGCGGCTGAGATTTTGTGATCGGGGAGGGGTTCGCCGATGACGCCCGTGGATGCTTGGAACACCCGCGACGTCGGACACGCGAACACCTCGGCGACCTTGTCCGCAAGGCGTTCCACCGAACGATCACCGGCCTCGCCGGTAAAGGCATTGGCATTGCCGGCATTGACCAGGAGCGCACGCGCCTGCCCGCCGCTTAATGCCCGGCGGCACCAGTGGATGGGCGCCGAGGCCGTGGAAGACTTCGTAAAGACGCCGGCGACGGAGGAGCCGGAGGCCAGCTCAGCCAGCAACACATCGTCGCGGCCGGCGTGACGAATGGCGCAGGCTCGCGTCGCCATGCGTACACCCGCGACCGGTGGCATGTCAGGGAATCGTTCGGGCGCGAGCGGCGAGATGGCGGTCATTTCGGTTTATCCGCAGGTTTCGCTTTGTTGTCTCCTGGGGGCAAGTACTTGTGCCACAGCGGATTTGCGTCATCGCCTTTTGTCTTCGCGGCGTCGCTTTTTTTTGTCTTTGCGGCGCCACCTTTGGTCGTTTCTTTCTTCGATCCGGATGCTGGGGCGCTTGGCTGGTCAAAGCGCACAATGTCGGCATCACGGCGTAGCTCCTTGACGTAAACGGCGCGTAGCTCTTGCGCCAATTCTTCGCGGATCGCTACTTTAATGTCATCGAACTTCGGCGGCTTGAGTTTGCGGCGGTCTTCCACCTTGATGACGTGCCAGCCAAATTGGGTTTTTACGGGGGTTGTCGTGAACGCGCCGCGCTTTAGGCCGAACGCGGCCTTGGAGAATTCGGGCGCCATCTGCTCTCGGTTGAAATAGCCGAGAT
>JAHCKI010000292.1 GCA_026125865.1 Rhodospirillales bacterium | reverse complement strand
GGCGGAAGTGGAAGCTGCCCAGGGCGTGCGGCTCGCTGATCCAAACCGGATGTATCCGCCACCGCCGGAAACCACCATCGAGCGCTCACACACCCTTTCCCACGGCAAATCGAGAATTTCCTGGCTTCGTTTTTCGTCCCCCGTGCTTGGCGACACGGCCTGGGCGAAAATCATCGAGCCCAACGCGGAATGCCCCTGCCCTACGCTGATCGTCCTGCACGGCATCTTCGCCGAACCCGGCATGTGGCCGGATCGTGGCGACCCGTTCGAGACCCTGGTCAAAGCCGGCGTTCGGGTGGTACGGTCGACGGCGCCGTGGCATGGGCGGCGCATGCTGGAAAACCGGTACAGCGGCGAACCCGTTCTTGCCCTCGGCCCCGAAGGATTGCTCACCCTGTTTCAGGCCTGGATAGCCGAAATCGGCGTCCTTCTCGATTGGGCCCGCCGCAACGGCAGCCGAACGGTGGCAATCGCCGGCATTTCGCTGGGATCGTTGACTGCCCAAATTCTGGCGTCTGCGGCCAGTTCCTGGCCCCGACGCCTGCACCCCGATGCCATGCTCCTGGTCGCCACAACCGGTGTTCTCACCGACATCATTTACGGCGGTAGTTTGGCGACCGGCACCGGTCTCGCGGTGGAATTCGAGAAGGCCGGCTGGAGCAGCGCCCACTTGCAGCACTGGTCGCCGTTGTTGGAGCCCTTTCGGCCGCCGGTAATGGGACCGGAACGCGTGCTCATGGTCATCGGCAAAGAGGACGACCTGACTCCGCTGCCCGGCGGCTTCCTGTTGGCGGAACGCTGGTCGATACCGTCCGACAATATTTTTCTAAGGCCGCAGGGCCATTTCTCGCTCTGCCTCGGCCTCGCCGCCGACCCCGCTCCCGTACACCGTCTGCACGATATGATGCGGGAGAGCGGCCCGACATGACCGTGGTGACGCGCTTCGCCCCCAGTCCGACCGGTGACCTCCATCTCGGCCATGCTTACGCGGCATGGTACGCGCACGAGGTCGCGATGCGCGCCAGAGGGTGTTTTCTCGTTCGGATCGAGGATATCGACAGCGGCCGATGCCGGCCCCACTTCGTCGCGCGCCAACTGGACGACCTGCGCTGGCTTAGCCTCGACTGGGAAGAACCGGTCATTCACCAATCGCAGAGGATGGACAACTACGCCAAAGCCCTCGAGCGGCTACGGGCGCTGGGCCTCACCTATCCTTGCTTCTGTACCCGCGCCGAGATCAAGGCGGAAATCGCGGCGGCGGGTGCCGCGCCCCATACGACGGCCCCCGATGGCGCCATGCTCTATCCCGGCACCTGCCGCACCATGAGCACCCAGCGACGTCAGGACATGACGGCGTCGGGGCGCCCCTACGCTATCCGCCTGGACATCGCCGCCGCCCGCCGCACGGCCGGCAGCCTGACCTGGAACGATCGGATACGAGGACGCCAAACGGCCCGACCGGAACAATTCGGCGATGTGATCATCGCCCGCAAAGATGTGGGGACAAGCTATCATCTGGCGGTGGTCGTCGACGACGCGGCACAGGGTGTTACCCAGGTCACCCGCGGCATGGACCTGTTCGAGGCCAGCCACCTTCACCGCCTGCTATACGCTTTGCTCGACCTGCCCGTGCCCGACTGGCACCATCATCCCCTGGTCCGCAACGCCGCCGGCCGCCGCCTCGCCAAGCGCGACGCCGACACCACCCTGCGATCACTCCGCGCCCAGGGCCATTCGCCGGATAAAGTCTTGGCACAAGCCATCGCTGCGGCGTCATGAGTGACACTATTTCTCCCAGGTGTTCCCGGTGAAAAGAATTTCACCCCCTACGCCAAATACACCCGCTCCAGGGCGCTGCGGGATACGTTGCCGGCTTGGTCTTCGGCTTCGATGAAGTAGCGTACGTCGCCGGCGTCGACGGGCAGTTCGACCGTGAAATAGTGACCGGTGGTCGAGGCGTCCGTTTGTGACGGATAGGGCCCGTGATCCTGCATCGTCATGGTCGTCTCGCCGTTCGAAGAGCGTAAAACCAGGTTCACGCGTTTCAACCCCGAGATATCCGACACGAAGGTGTGGACGACACCTTCGCGCGGCGCATCCAGCAGACACCCTTGCCCCCACCGTTGGCCGCCTGGATTTTCCGGGGTGACCCAGGGCGCGAAGATGGTAGGCCCGGTGCGGTCCTTGCCACCGGCAACCAGCCCGTCAATTGCCGGTTTCAGCCAGCCGTACCCCATGTTGGCGGCGTTGGTCACTTGCTGATCCCACACGTCCTGGCCGGTCCAGTACCAGTAGCAACTGGTCTCCGCGGTCAGCATCAGGCGGGTGGCGTCCCCCAGCGACGGATGACTGGGCTCGGCGTCCTCCAAGCTGTGCACGGCGTTCTGAAACGCGGTCAGCACCGCCCATGAATTGAGATCCGGGGAGTACGGCTCGTTGTACCGGCTGAACCACTTCATGAACTGTGGATCGCCGTTATCGGCACCGCTCCACGACCCCGGTTCGATATGAACTGCATTGGCCGGGTCGGGCGGGAAGCGGTCCAAATAGTCGCGGATCGACGTTAGCTCAAAGCGCGGATCCCCCTGCAACCACCGCACCATTTCGCCGGTGTTGTGGTGGTAGTAGCTGTCGGCACCGCCGCCGTGGTTGTCGCCGTCCGAGTGCAGCAGGAAAAACGGCGGGTGTTTGGGATCGAAACCGCCCGTGGCGACGATCTGATCGTACACCTGACCCAAAACATCGGGATATTGCAGGGCGCCGAAGCCGCCGCGCGCGTCCTCGTTGCCGATGTAGCGTTCGGCCGGCACCGCGATAATTGTGTGACGCTTTCCGTCGGGATCGTCATAGGCCACGTATTCCGGCCGAAGTAGGCTCGGTGCGATCTTGGAGCCGGCCCAGATGTTGTGAAGCTGCAGCCAGTCGTCGGCGGGAGCATTGGCCTGTTCGCTCCGGTTCGGTGGCAGCATGCCCTCCTGGATGCCGGCATAGGGATAGTCCCGGCAAGCCCGGAATCGGTGAATGGAATCGTAGATCACCGCATCCACGCCGGCCTCCACCAACGCCGGGATCATGCGCACATGGAAGGCGGTTTCCGGCGGAAACAGGATCGTCGAGGCCTCGACCCCGAACGAATGCCGGATAATGTCGCGATGCCATTCGATTTGCTTGACGATGTTGCGATGGGGGATCAATGTCATCAATGGATGATAGAAACCGAAGGCGGTGAATTCGACGCGCTGGTTCCCCTTCTCCGTCTTGATGCCCGCCATGTCCCGCAGCGGATTGTTCCAGCCGGAAAAGCCGCCGCCGCAAAGACCATCGCGGGCGCACCGATCCAGTTGTTCGATCAGCGATCCGCTCCAACTGGTCGACAGGCCGGCGTGCGGCAATCCACCGTCGGCGTACTGACGCACCGCCGCCGGAACGAAGCCGGTGTAATTGCCGGTTCGCGATCCGAAAATGCCATCCTTTTCACCGTCCCAGTAGTTGGGATCGGTGGTGTTGTAGTACGGCTGGTGCATGTGCTTGTGGATGCCGAAGTAGAGCTTGACCGCATTCGCATCACCGCCGGCGGAGGCGCGCGGCCGCACGGCAGGGCGCGGCGCTGCGGCAAGCTTCAGGGTTCGGAATTCCTTGATCCAGTCACCGCCGCCAGCTTGGCTTAGGTCCGCCTTCGTGCAGCCCTCGATCTGCA
>JAHCKI010000291.1 GCA_026125865.1 Rhodospirillales bacterium | reverse complement strand
GGGTCGGGCACCCCGACCGCGGCGGCCAAGGCCACTGCCGGATGCCGTCCCAGGCAATCCTCGATCTCACCGGGACCGATACGATATCCGGCGGAGGTGATGACATCGTCGTCGCGGCCGAGGAACCAGAGGTAGCCGTCGCCGTCCTTGTGACCGAGGTCGCCGGTGAGCATCCAGTCGCCCATGAACTTGGCCTTGGTCGCGTCCGGATTGCGCCAGTACTCCAGCATCATGACCGGGTCGGGTCGTCGCACGGCGATGTGTCCCGTGGCGCCGGCGCCGAGGGGCGATCCGTCCTCGCCGATCACCTCGACCGTATGGCCCGGTACCGGCCGCCCCATGGACCCCGCCTTGACGGCCATTATCTTGGCGCAGTTGGCGACCACCAGATTGCATTCCGTCTGACCGTAGTACTCGTTGGGGGTGAGACCCAAGGTTTCGCGGCTCCAGTCCAGCAGTTCGGCGCCCATGGCTTCCCCGGCGCACGTCAGGGTCCGCAGGCGGATGTCGAAACGCCCGCGCGGGTTCGGCACCTGCCGCATCATCCGGAGCGCCGTCGGCGGCATGAACGCATTGCGGATGCCGTGGCGGGCGATGATCGACAGGGCCCGTTCCGGGTCGAACTTGCGCATGCGATGGGCGAAAACGGGAACGCCGTGGTGCAGGGAACTCATCAGCACGTTCATCAGGCCGCCGATCCACGCCCAGTCGGCTGGCGTCCACATCAGGTCGCCCGGTTGCGGAAAGAACTCGTTGAAGAACTCGACCGCCGGCAGGTGGCCCAGCAACACGCGATGGGCATGGAGGGCGCCCTTGGGGTTGCCCGTGGTACCCGATGTATAGATGATCACGGCCGGATCGTCCGCCCGGGTCGGCAGCGGCGAAAATTCATCCGATGCGCTGTTCACGGCCGTCCAGAAGTCGAGCCAACCATCGGCGACTTCGTTCTCGTCGGCGCCGATGACAAGTATCCGGTTCAGGTCCGGTGTTTCGTGCCGGATCGACTGGACCTTGCACGCTCCCTCCAAGTCCGTAACGAGGACGCGGGCGCCGCTGTTGGCGAGGCGAAACGACAGGGCGTTCTCACCGAACAGGGTGAACAGCGGGATCGAGATGCCGCCCGTTTTCCATGTGGCGATATGGGCGATGGCGGTCTCGATCGACTGCGACAGCAGGATACCGACGCGGTCTCCCGGTCGTACACCGAGCCCGGTCAGCACGTTGGCCAGCCGGTTGCTCAGCCGGCGCAGGGTTTCGAAGGAATAGCAAAGGACGTCACCGCCTTCATCTTCGGCGATGATGGCCGGCGCGTCGGGCGAAACGGCCGCGTGTTTATCGCAGACATCGACACCCATGTTGTATCGATCGGGGATGTGCCAACGCATGAGTCGGCAGACATCCTCATAGGTCTCCGCCCGTGTCAGCATTGTGCTTCGTCCTCCCCGCGCGCTACAAAACCCCGTCCAATTCCGAATGTCGATAGTCTACGAGGTTACGCCCATGTTCGTCTCTGATCTCCTGAAAGGCAAACGCATCCTTATCACCGGCGGCGGTTCGGGACTTGGCAAGAGCACCGCCAAGCGGCTTCTGCAATTGGGGGCCGAGATCGTCATCTGCGGACGGCGCGTTGCGCTGTTGGAGGAGACGTCGGCCGAGTTGCGCGCGGCGACGGGCGGCGTGATCGGCTACAAGCCGCTCGATATCCGCGATCCCGAGGCGGTCGAGGCGACCATTGCCGAGATCTGGGCGGAAGCGCCGCTCGACGGCCTGATCAACAACGCCGCCGGAAACTTCCTGGCGCGCACCGAGGATCTGTCACACCGGGCGCTGGATGCCGTCGTCGCCATCGTCCTACATGGCACCGCCTATATGACGCTGGCTTGCGGCAAGCGCTGGATCGCCGATAAGCATCCGGGCAACGTGCTGTCGATCGTCACCACCTATGCCTGGACCGGTTCCGCCTACGTGGTGCCGTCGGTCATGGGCAAGGCGGCGGTGCTGGCAATGACCCGGTCGCTGGCGGTGGAGTGGGGACCCAAGGGCATTCGCTTCAACGCCATCGCGCCGGGGCCATTCCCGACCGAAGGCGCCTGGGAGCGGCTGGTGCCGCGCAAGGACCTGGCGGAGACGTTCGAGACCCGCAACGCCCTTGGTCGTCCCGGCCGCCACGAGGAACTCACCAACCTGGTCGCCTACCTGATGGCCGATCAATCCGCCTACATCACGGGGGAAGTGGTGACCATCGACGGCGCCGAATGGCTGACTGGCGCCGGCCAGTTCAACTTCGCCCGTTCCCTCACCGACGCCGATTGGGCGGAAATGGCGTCCCGCAAGAAGTGATGGCGTCGTTACGGGGTCGTCAGCGCGGCCGCGTTGGGTAGGACTGTGGCGAAACGATCGGCGAGGGCGGCGAGTTCGGCGCGATGCAAAACGTCCGCGGGAACGACGCCGCCGGCCCCGTCCGGCAGGTCGCGGGTGGCGCATGCCGAGGCCACGATGGTCGCGGTGTAGCCCAGGTCGAGGCTGGCCCGCACCGTCGTCGATACGCACATGTGGGTCATAAACCCGACCACGATCAGGTGCTTGCGGCCGGTTCCATCGATCACTGATTGGAGATCAGTCCCGGCAAACGAATTGGGCAGGCCCTTTTCGATGCGGACCTCCGACGCCAAAGGTGTCACGGCGTCGGCGAAGTCATAGGCGGGTGTGCCCGGATCGAAAAACCCACCGGCCCGGCCGCGATGCTGGACATGGATGACGGGAACGCCGTGCCGACGCGCGAAATCCAGCACCCGGGAGGCCTCGACCAAGGCCGCGTCGATGCCGGCCAACGGCAAGCCGCCGTCCACGTACTCCCGCTGGCAATCGATCAACACCAGCACCGAATGGTCAATCGGCGGCGGCCCCGACTCCACACCGGCCATCTGCATCAAGGTCTTGGGCATGGTCATTGTGTGCCTCCTTGTCGAAGACGTCAGGACCTCTAGTGCTATTCTATAACGCATCTTTGACAGCGGCGACGAACCACTCGGCTCTCTCCACAATCGGCGCTACATCTCCAGGTGCGATACGCTTCGTCAGGTCATAGTCCGCAATCGTCTTGTACTCATAGGCACGAGACAGGAAACGACCGAGCTGTTCGTCGAGTTTTTCTTTTACGACAATCTGTCCGAATACATGTCGAACTCCGCTGTGAGTCTTGGGAGTTTTGCCTGTCCGCTCGAATACCAGTGCCTGTGCCGCATGGAACACAGCCATGTACGCTTCTCTCGCCGCTATATCCGATATCCCGATTGCAGCGATGGATCGGCTATGTTTCAGGTCCAATTCCGCCCTCGCAAGGAGACCTTCAGCGATCGGCGTCACAGGGGGACACCGTCCCGGCGGATGCTTTCCATGAGGAGTGTATCTGTGCCGAGGTCTTCGACGGGGAAGGGTAGAGCGCTGATCACGACGCCCGTATCCTTCTGGATATCCCAGGAGAGATCCGCCAGGCGGTCAACCTCGTTGAGACCGCCGTCATAGTGCTTCAGGAATACAGCGACATCGTAGTCGGAGTCCGGTCCAGCCTCGCCGCGGGCGCGAGATCCGAAAAGCACAATCTTCTGGACACGGCCCCGATAGAGCCGCCCAAGGTCCGCCCGCAATCGCACAAGTACCGCGTCTGCCATCATTCTCGCCAAGAACTCAAAGAAATGGAGCCCG
>JAHCKI010000290.1 GCA_026125865.1 Rhodospirillales bacterium | reverse complement strand
CCGATGATTCGTTTTGCTTCCACCAGATCCGCCGAGTCACGACCCAGATAAACATCCGTAAAACCGACGGAAACGCCGTCCGTGTCGAAACACGCCTGATTGGCGCGGTCGCAAAGAATACCGGTGGAGGGAGAGAACACGTGCCCGCGGCCGGCGGTCGGCAGGGTCGCCGTCGGCTGCATTCTCGTTTTTGCGCGTTCGGTGGTGGCCACGCATCCAGTTGCCGTGACAAGCGCGAGCAGCGCGACAACGATGACCCTCATGACGTTCTCCTAGACATCGAGTTTCCCACGCTTCCGACAGCAAACACGACCGGTGTCGTTCAGCCTGCCGAGGTTTGTTTGAGCATTGTTTGGGCGCTGTTTGAACATTGTTATCCCATTGCTTGGAGCGAGATCCAGGGCACCGTTTTTCCGAGCGGGTTTTCGTCGGAAAACATAGCGTTTCGGTTCTCGCAACAACGGGCGCGCGTTTGCATCAACGGCCGTCGACGACGCGTTTGCGTGTCGAATCAGTCATATGACAGCAAGTCGTCGTCGCATCGCGCGAATTTCATGATCTCGTGCACGGGCTCGTCGTCGTAACCCGGCAGATCGTCGGCGGCCTCGAACCAGTCGTGCGCGAAGTCGGGGGCGCCGTTGCTGAGAAACGAGCTTTCCTGCTCCCATGGGGTCATCGTGCCAAACTCCCTGAAATGAACAACGTTGATTTAGATTGGCAAGGTTTGGTTAGCAGACCGTTAACGCCGGCGCCGATACCGGCACGACGGTTTGGCGCACTTGACGCACTTGGCTCTAGGCAGGGTTTGTCCGCTCCACTATCTTTCCGGGGCAGCACGAACGAGACCCCCGGGGAGGATGTCAATGCCCGACGACAGCGCACGTCCCATAGTGGACAAATCGAAGCTACCCAGCCGCCACGTGACCGAGGGGCCGTCGCGAGCGCCGCACCGAAGCTATTATTACGCCATGGGGCTCTCCGAGGCGGAGATCCATCAGCCGTTTGTGGGCGTGGCGACGTGCTGGAACGAGGCGGCGCCTTGCAACATCGCCCTATCGCGGCAAGCGCAAGTGGTCAAGCAAGGGGTCAAGGTGGGGGGCGGTACGCCGCGCGAATTCGTCACCATCACGGTCACCGACGGTATCGCCATGGGGCATGCCGGCATGAAGTCTTCGCTGGTGTCGCGGGAAGTCATCGCCGACTCGGTGGAGCTGACCATGCGCGGTCACTGCTATGACGCGCTCGTCGGTCTCGCCGGATGCGACAAGTCGTTGCCGGGGATGATGATGGCGATGGTGCGCCTCAACGTGCCATCGGTGTTCGTCTACGGCGGATCGATTTTGCCGGGGCGTTTTCACGGCTGCGATGTGACCGTCCAGGACGTGTTCGAGGCGGTCGGGCAACACGCCACGGGGCAGATGTCGGACGGCGATCTCCATGAGCTTGAAAGCGTCGCCTGTCCGTCGGCGGGATCTTGCGGCGGTCAGTTTACCGCCAACACCATGGCGTGCGTGTCCGAGGCGATCGGCCTCGCTCTGCCGGGATCATCCGGCGCGCCGGCGCCCTACGAATCCCGTGACGCCCTTTGCGAGGCGTCGGGCCAAGCGGTCATGAAGCTGTTGGAGCTGGGGCTTCGTCCGCGCGATATCATTACGCGCAAGTCTCTCGAAAACGCTGCCACCGTGGTCGCGGCCTCCGGCGGCTCCACCAATGCGGGGCTGCACTTGCCGGCCATCGCCCACGAGGCCGGGATCGATTTCGATCTGGACATGGTCTGCGAAGTCTTCCGTCGTACCCCCTACATCGCCGACCTCAAGCCCGCCGGGCGTTTCGTCGCCAAGGACATGTATGAAGCCGGGGGAGTTCCCGCATTGCTCAAGGTCCTCCTCGATGGCGGCTACCTGCATGGCGACTGCATGACCGTCACCGGGCATACATTGGCGGAAAATTTGGCCTCCGTGGTCGTCAACGGTGCGCAGGAAGTCATCCGGCCGCTGTCGAACCCGTTGTCACCGACCGGCGGTGTCGTGGGGCTCAAGGGGTCACTGGCGCCACAAGGGGCCATCGTCAAGGTGGCCGGCATGACCGATCTTCAGTTCCGAGGCCCCGCCCGCTGCTTCGACAGCGAGGAAGCGTGCTTCGATGCGGTGCAAAACCGCGCTTACAAAGAGGGCGAGGTCCTGGTGATCCGCTACGAAGGACCCCGTGGCGGCCCGGGGATGCGGGAGATGCTGGCGGTTACCGCCGCCCTCTACGGCCAGGGGACGGGCGGCAAGATGGCGCTCATCACCGATGGCCGGTTTTCCGGCGCCACCCGCGGCTTTTGCGTCGGCCATGTGGGCCCGGAAGCAGCGGTGGGCGGCCCCATCGGATTGCTGCGGGACGGCGATATGGTGGTCATTGACGCAGCCGCCGGAACCATCGACATGGAGGTGTCGGAAACCGAATTGGCCCAACGGCGCGCCGCCTGGACGCCGCGGCAGAACGATTTCCAGTCGGGAGCCCTTTGGCGGTATGCGCAAACCGTCGGTGATGCCTGCGACGGCGCCGTCACCCATCCGGGCGCCAAGGCCGAGACCCACATCTACGCCGACATTTGACTTCGGGGACGTTCTTGGGGGACGTTCTTGAGGGCCGCCGTGCGGCGGTAGGAACGATGCACCTGTGGGGAGATGGATAAGACCTACGACTTGTCCATAGCTCCCACAGGCGGTCCATGAACCGCTGGGGTCAGCGGATCTTTGCGTTCTCCACGATCAGCAGCCAGGGATTTCTGGCGACGCTGTTGCAGCGGTAGACCGCCTTGACATTTTCGACGTAGGCCTGGGTTTCTTGATAGGGCGGGATGCCGCCATGGCGATCGACGGCTTTTTCGCCGGCGTTGTAGCCGGCCAGGGTCAGTGAAATGTCGCCCTCGAAATAGCTCATCAACCACTTCAAATATTTCATGCCGCCACGGATATTCTGGCGCGGGTCATAGGGATCCCGCACGCCGAAGCGCTCCGCGGTTCCCGGTATGAGCTGCATCAGCCCCTGGGCGTTCTTGTGGGAGCGCGCTTTGGTGTGGAAACGGGACTCGATGGCCATCACCGACATGACCAGGCGAGGATCAAGGTCGTAGGTGGGCGCCACCTCCTCGACGAAGGTGGTGATCCAGTCAGGTGCTTCCGATGCTGTCCACGGCTGCCATTGGGGATCGCAGCCGGCGCCTTCGGTATACACGGGAACGCTGCCTCGGGTACGCTGCCCGATGCCGGATGGAGATGTCTTGGGTTCGGCTTGTTTCGCCAGGCGACCATGGCGGCCGGGCACGCTCATCACGCCGGCCGGCCGCCCGGTCGCGATGGTTTTGACGCCCTTACCGCTTTCCAAATACGACGGGCCCGACATCGCCGGTGTCGCCAAGCAGGCGAAAGCGGCTGTCGATGCACAAAGAATGGTTGCAAACACCGATGCTCTAATTTTTCTGTGTTTTAATTTCATCGCCCCACGAATCGCCAGTTGTCAAAACCAATTATTATGAACTTGGCTTCGGGATGCCTTGGAACAGCGGCTCGATGGTTGGATATAACAACCGATGCAAGTTGACTACCGAGCGTTCAACCGCCGATCTGATCCCTATGCCGTGTATTTTGTTCGCGTTCTACGAGTATCGCGTTGCTTGTCACGGGCAACTATACAACCGCCCATAGCCAAAATGCGCCCCCCAT
>JAHCKI010000029.1 GCA_026125865.1 Rhodospirillales bacterium | reverse complement strand
GGTGTTCACCTGTGCCACTGCCGCATGTGTCAAAAGGCGGTGGGCAACGCGTTCGCTGCGCTGGCGCCGGTTCGAACGGACGCCTTCGCATGGACGCGGGGAACGCCAGATATCTACAAAAGCTCCAACATTGTCGAGCGTGGTTATTGCGCTCAGTGCGGGACACCGTTGTCGTTTCGATACACCGACAGCGATTGGATCGATGTGACCATCGGCAGCCTGGATCATCCGGACCGGGTACCGCCCACACGGCATTTCGGCGTCGAGAGTCGCCTGCCATGGATTCACAGGCTCAATGACCTCCCCCAATCCCACACCGAAGACGATATGACCGCCGATCGCCAAGCCCGTCTCGCAAGCTTCCAACACCCCGACCGCGACACCGGTGGCGATTGGACGCCTCGCGGTATGGATCGGTAGTTCTGGAGACCGAGGATCACGATTGTTCGACCACCACCCACGGCGGGACCGGGGTGAATTTTTCAATCAGGTAATCGACGAAGGCGCGAACCCGGGGCGACAGGTGCTTGCGGTGGGAATAGACCACGTGTATCGGCAACGGTTCGGTACGGTTGGTGTCCGTCAGCAAAGAGACAAGCTGGCCGTCCCTGATGTCGGCGGCGACGCGAAACTCGCCAAGGCGGCAAATGCCGAGGCCGGCCATGACCATTTCGTAAAGGGTTTCGCCGTTGTTGACCTTCGTGTTGCCCTTGATGGGCAGCGTGAAGGGGCCATCGGGTCCGTCGAACGACCATTCGTTGAGAAAGGCTTGAGCGCCGGACCGCATCAGGCAATTGTGGCGAAGCAAGTCCATGGGCGTTTTCGGCACGCCGCGGCGCTCAAGGTATGACGGCGCCGCGACAATGACCCGGTGATCCTCGGCCAGCAATCGCGAGACCAATTGGGAGTCGAAACGCGCGCCCGTTCGAATACCGATGTCGGCGCCTTCCTCGACCAAGTCCACGACACGGTCCGTGACCGCGAGATCCACATGGACCAACGGATAGCGCGCCATGAACTCCGGCAGCAGCGGAACCAATTGATAGGTCGCGATCGCCACGGCGGCATTGACTCGAAGCGTTCCGCTCGGCACGGCGTTCAGGCGGCTGACCGCCTGTTCCGCCTCTTCGATCTCCGCCAGAATTCGGACACAGCGTTCGTGAAAGGCGCGCCCTTCCTCGGTCGGGCTGAGACGCCGCGTTGTGCGGTTGAGAAGGCGCGCGTCAAGGCGGTCCTCCAAACGGCTGATAAACTTGCTGACAGCTGACGGGGTAACATTGAGCGCGCGCGCCGCCGCCGAAAATCCCCCCTCGTTGACCACGCGAACGAAAACCTCCATCTCGCCATACTTGTCCATGGGTTGTTATTTTTTCCTGCGCGTCATAGATCATGTTCCAAACGCCTATATTATCACCTCAACGGAAATAAGGTAAACACCAGCCATTGAATTTGAATCGGCCCAAATAAAGGGATCTCACCCATGAACGCGAAATTCCATCACCCCACCGACCAGGAAATGCAGGCATACATGCGGCGCACCAGCCGGGAGCGCAGCAAAGTGGTCGCCAATGCGATCGATCGCCTGTTGTCTCTGTTCAGTGCGCACTCATCGAAAGCGCACGATGGGCGGCAAACACAGGTGTTGGCGGGCGTCGACAGGCATTCGCACCGCTTGGCGGCCTAATAGAGAGCGACACCGCCGCCCGCCGCGGTATGTGGGTTACGCGTTTTCCTGTTCTAGTGCGTGCCAAGCCGCACCGTGCAGGGCGGCGTCGGGGTCGAGTATGACGTGAATGGGGATGTCGGATACGAGTTCGCTGAACCGCCCCTTGTTTTGCACGGCCGACAGAAAGTCACGCTGTTGCAAGCGCGCCAGGATGCGGGGCGGAATGCCGCCTCCCAGGTAGATCCCCCCCGTCGCAAGCAGTTTCAAGGCCATGTTACCGATGATGCCGCCGAGAATGCGCACGAACATGTCGAGGGTCGCCACGCACACATCGGCCTTGCGTTCCAGCGCGGCATTGACGATCACCGGTGTCGGATCGGATGCTTCCGACAGCGCTTGACGCAGCCAGTCGGGTTCGTCGTGACGTCCCGTACTCCTTAAAAAATCGAACAGATTGGGGATGCCGCTTCCCGAGCTGACCCGCTCGTTGCTCACGTGTCCAAAACGATGTTGCAGATAGGCAAGAAGGTCGATCTGCTCCGGTGTGGCCGGCGCAAAGGAGGCGTGGCCGCCTTCGGTTGCATGGGGGCGATAGTGTTGTCCGGTCCACGCCAGAAATGACATCCCGAGCCCTGTTCCAGGAGCGATGACGCCCATGGTTCCCGTCGGCGTCTTGTGCCCCGGATTGAGTGTGTGGATATCGTCGGCCTGAAGATGGGGAACGGTGTTGGCGATCGCTTCCAGATCGTTGAGTAAGCCCACGCGAGGAATATCGAACGCCTTCTCGATCGCCTTGGCGTCGATCACCCAAGGCAGATTGGTGATCCTGCAACGATCATCGACGACCGGACCGGCGACACCGAAACTCGCGCGCACCGGTTTCGCGTCCGTCTTGCTGAGGAATTCTTCAACAATGGCCTCCAGTGACGGATAAGCGTCGCTGGGGAACTTATTTTCATGCCGCGGACGATTGATGGGATCATCCGCGGCATAAAGCGCGAGAACCGTCTTGGTTCCGCCGATATCACCCGCAAGTATCATCATTGCGGTCCTTGTCCCTCGAATTGATCTTGTTTCTCAAACTGGCTAGATGCCGTTCACGTCGCGGCGCGGCTGTCGTGGAACCGTTGCTCGAAGGCGTCCCAAAGCTGCGCCTCCAAAGATACATTGTCGAAGCGTCCGATCTCCTGGATACCGGTGGGTGACGTCACGTTGATCTCGGTCAGATAGTCGCCGATCACGTCGATGCCGACGAAAATCAGCCCGCGGTCCCGGAGTTCCGGTCCTATGGTCTCGCAAATTTGCTGTTCACGGGCCGTCAAATCCGAGCGCACCGCCTGTCCGCCCACATGCAGGTTGGCGCGCGCCTCGCCCGCCGCCGGCACCCGCGTAATGGCGCCTGCGGCCTTGCCATCGATCAAAATGATGCGCTTGTCGCCCTCGCGGACTTCCGGAAGGTAGGCTTGAACCACGATCGGTTCGCGATAAAGCTCGGTGAACATTTCCAGGAGCGCGTTCAAATTGTCGTCATGCGGGTCGATGTGAAACACGCCTGCGCCGCCGTTGCCGAACAGCGGCTTGATGATGATGTCCATATGCTCACGGCGAAATTCCCGGATCTGTTCGCGGTCCGAGGTGATCAGGGTCGGCGGCATCAACTCTGGAAAATGCGCGACAAACAGCTTCTCCGGCGCATTGCGCACCTCGACCGGATCGTTCACCACGTACGTGGCCGGATGGATGTGCTGAAGCAGGTGCGTGGCCGTTATGTAAGCCATATCGAACGGGGGATCCTGGCGCATCAGGACCATATCCACGTCGGCAAGGTCGATCATCTCCGGCGCACCGAGGGTGAAGTGGTCGCCATAGGTGCGGCGAACCTCCAAGGGGCGCGTCCGGGCCATGATCCGCCCCCGCGACAGCGACATATCCTGTGGCAGATAGTGGCATAGCGTGTGACCTCTTCGCTGAGCCTCCAGCGCCAGGGCGAACGTACTGTCCGCGTTGATGTCGATGTGCTCGATCGGATCCATCTGAATGGCCACGTTGAGGCCCATGCTGCCCTCGTTCTATGATGATGTTGACGGCGATCGGCACCCATTAACGGCGAGCGATGCTCAGGAATCAAGCGCTGGAATAGAGTTCGTCGATCGTCACCCTGGACGGGCGTCCCACCAAGCTCCAAGATGGGGCGCTTAAAAGATCTTCGCGGCGAACGAGCGAAGGAGGAAACGGAATGCCACACTACACGGAAGCCAACAGAACCGATCTCATCGAAAAGGCGGTCGAGAGCGCCAAGCGACGCCTGACCGAAACCAACGCGGCTGCCGTCGCGTCATTTGTCCGCCTTTACTACGCCCACGTACCGCCGCAGGACATCCAGGGCGAAACGCCGGACAACATGTTCGGCGCGGCGTATTCCCACTGGCGGCTCGGTGCTCAGCGCAAACCAGGCGAACCCGTCATCCGCGTGTACAATCCCCGCCTCGACGAACATGGTTGGCGGTGCGAGCATACCGTCGTCGAAATCGTTACCGACAACATGCCGTTTCTCGTCAATTCGGTGACGGCGCAGTTGAACCGCAGCGACCTGACGGTGCACTTGGTCATTCATCCGATCGTGACGGTTCGGCGTGACGGCAGTGGGGGAATTCAAGGCGTTGTCGACCCTGCGACGGACGCCGACGACGGAATTGCCGAATCGTTCATGCACATCGAGGTGACACACCAATCCGGAGACATTCTCGAAACGCTTGCGGACGACATCCGGCGCGTTCTCGCCGACATCCGCGCAGCGGTGACGGACTGGCAATCCATGCGGTCCAGGTTGATGGGAGTGATCGAATCACTGGAGTCCGACGCCTCCGGCTGGCCTGCCGGCGACGTCTCGGAAATCAGTGAATTCCTGACCTGGTTGCACAAGAATCATTTCACTCTGCTGGGATTTCGCGAGTACGCGATCACGGGGAGCGAGGAGGCGACATCCATTGCCATCGTCCCCGACTCGGGGCTGGGTATCTTGCGCGACCCCGAGGTGTTCGTGTTCGACGAAGCCGCCGATCCCAAAATCCTACCGCGCGCCCTACGGTCGTTCGTCGCGCAACGCGAGCTGCTGGTGCTGACGAAAACAGACATGAAGTCCACCGTGCACCGCCCCGTCCCCATGGATGCGATCGGTATCAAGCGCTTCGATGCCAACGGCCACGTCGTCGGCCATCGCATGTTCGTGGGGTTGTTCACGTCGGCGGCCTATACGCAGTCGCCTTCGGCGGTTCCCCTGTTTCGGCGCCGGGTGCGACTTGCCGTCGAGCGCGCCGGCTTCGATCCCCGCGGCCATGACGGCAAGGCGCTGCTCAACATTCTTGAGACGTTTCCGCGAGACGAGTTGTTTCAAGTCACCGATGAGCATCTCTATCGCACCGCCGTCGGCATTCTCAACCTCCAGGACCGCCAACGGGCAGCGTTGTTCATTCGTCGCGACGACTATGAACGGTATGTCGCCTGCCTGGTATTCGTCCCCAGCGATCGCTACAACACGGTCCTGCGTTATTCGATCCAGAACATCCTCGAGAAGGCGTTCGACGGAACGCTGATGTCGCAGTACTCCGAGGTGGGCGATTCACCATTGGCCCGCCTGTACATGATCATCCGCACGACCACCGGCCAGATCCCCGAATACGAACCGGCGGAACTGGAAGCGCGTATCGTCGACGCCGCTCGCACCTGGTCCGATCATCTCACCGATGCCCTGATCGCCAGGCATGGCGAAGAGGATGGCGACCGTCTTCATCAACGTTACAGCGACGCCTTCCCCCCCGGCTATCAGGCCCTGTTCAACGCCGACGAAGCCGTCGCCGACGTGGAAAAAATCGAAGACATGCTGGCGAGCGGGCGGATCGGCATGACCCTGTATCGGCCGTTCGACGTCGCCGATCATCGTGTGCGTTTCAAGATATACCACCCGAAGCAGGCTATTATCCTGTCGGAAGCCCTGCCGATGCTCGAGCATCTCGGACTTCGTGTCATCGACGAAATTCCCCATGCCGTGCGTATCAATGACAGGGATACGCGATTGGTCATGATCCACGATTTCGGTCTGGAAACCCGCAGCGGTCTGCCCATCGACATAACGGCCGTCCGTGAACCGTTCCAGGAGGCGTTTTTCAACGTCTGGTGCGGCCAATCGGAAAGCGATCGATTCAACAGCCTGGTGCTCGATGCCCGTTTGTCATCGCGCGAAGTGGCGGTGATCCGTGCTTATTCCCGCTATCTGCGGCAAGCGGGAATTGGTTTTTCCAATGAATACATGCAGGACGCGCTCCTCAACAACGGTGGGATGGCCCGCGCCATCGCCGACCTGTTTGTAACGCTTTTCAATCCAGCGACGGCGACGGCTCGCGACCAAAAGGCGGAGGCGATCCGGACCACGCTCGCGTCGGGGCTTGACGCCGTTGAAAGCGCTGACGAGGACCGGATCCTGCGGCGTTTCATTAATGTCGTGGAATCGACGCTCCGCACCAACTTTTTCCAGTGCGGCGCGGACGGCAATGCGAAATCCTACCTCTCCTTCAAGATCGACAGCCGCAAAATCGACGAGCTTCCCCTACCGCGTCCCATGGTCGAGGTATTCGTCTATTCGCCGCGCTTGGAGGGCAGACACCTTCGCGGCGGCAAGGTCGCCCGTGGCGGTATCCGTTGGTCGGACCGGCGGGAGGATTATCGGACCGAGATCCTCGGCCTCATGAAGGCTCAGATGGTCAAGAACGTGGTTATTGTCCCGGTGGGATCGAAAGGCGGCTTCATCGTTCGCCAGCCACCCGCTTCCGGCGACCGGGAAGCGATCCTGGCGGAAGGCATCGAGTGTTACAAGACCCTTATCCGCGGCATTCTCGACCTCACAGACAACCGGGTGGGCGGCAAGGTGACGCCGCCGCCGGATCTGGTGCGCCGGGACGACGATGACCCGTATCTGGTGGTCGCCGCCGACAAAGGAACGGCAACGTTCTCCGACATCGCCAACGGTGTTTCAGGCGACTACGGGTTCTGGCTCGGCGACGCGTTTGCTTCAGGCGGCAGCCAAGGCTATGACCACAAAAAAATGGGTATCACCGCCCGCGGCGCCTGGGAATCGGTAAAGCGGCATTTCCGCGAAATCGGAAAGAATATCCAGGAGGAGCCTTTCACGGTCGTCGGCGTCGGCGACATGTCGGGCGACGTTTTCGGCAATGGCATGCTGCTGTCCCCATGCATCAAGCTCGTCGCCGCGTTCAACCACATGCACATATTCGTTGATCCCGATCCCGATCCGGCCGCGAGCTTCGCCGAGCGCAAACGCCTGTTCGAGCTGCCGCGATCGGCGTGGTCCGACTATGACCGCAAGGTCATGTCCAAAGGAGGCGCCATTTTCGAGAGGCGCGCCAAAACCCTGACGCTGACGCCGGAGATTCGAAATCGGTTCGGTATCGAATCCGACCGGATGACGCCCAACGAACTCATTCGCGCCCTGCTTCGCGCCAACATCGAATTGTTGTGGTTCGGCGGCATCGGCACCTATGTCAAGGCGGAAGGCGAAACCAATGCCGACGCCGGCGATCGATCCAACGACGCGATTCGCGTCAATGGGCGGGACCTGCGGTGCAAGGTGGTGGGCGAAGGAGCCAACCTGGGATTCACCCAGAAGGGCCGCATAGAATACGCCCATGCCGGCGGTCGCATGAACACCGACTTCATCGACAATTCCGCGGGCGTCGATTGCTCCGACCATGAGGTCAACATCAAGATCCTGCTGGATTCAACCGTCAGTGACGGTGACATGACGGAAAAGCAGCGCAACAAGATGCTTGAGGACATGACGGACGAGGTTGCGGACCTCGTTCTCCGTGACAACTACCTGCAGTCGCAGGCGCTGACCCTCAGCGAGAGCGAGGGATTCGATGCGCTGGACAATCAGATCAGGCTGATGCGCCTGTTTGAGCGACAGGGACGCCTCAATCGTGACGTGGAATTCCTGCCCGATGACGAAGCACTTGCGGAACGCATCGCGGCAAAACAGGGACTGTCGCGTCCGGAAATCGCCGTTCTGTTCTCCTACTGCAAGCTTTGGCTCTACGACGAGATGCTGAATTCGGACCTCCCCGACGATAAGCACTTGGCCGAGGACGTGGTCCGCTATTTCCCGTCGGCGATCCAGAGCACGCTTAGAGCCCGCATTCCCGAACACATCCTGCGGCGCGAATTGATCGCCACGTCAATTACCAACAGCCTCATCAATCGCGTCGGCGGTACGTTCGTGACTGAGATCGCCGACAAGACCGGCATGTCGGCGGTGGATGTGGGCCGATCCTACATCATTGCTCGCGATGTTTACGGGGTGCGCGATGTCTGGGAGCAGATCGAAGCCCTCGACAATGTCATCTCGGCCGACGCTCAGACGACCCTCCATCGCGAAGCCCAGCGCCTGCTCGAACGCGGAACCATGTGGTTCCTCAGGAACGGCGGCAGTCCCATCGACATTACCGCCAACGTTTTAGCCTACAAGGAGCCGGTTCGGGCTCTTGCCTCCAAGATTGAAACCGTGCTGCCGGAAGACATGAACAGCCGCATTCTTCATCGCGCCGGTCGATACCAGGAAGACGGCGTGCCCGAGGAATTGGCGCGCGAGGTCGCCTACCTGATCGCCATGCCGTCGGCCTGTGACATCGTCCGGGTTGCCGCCGCGCGCGGCATCGCCGTTGAAGACGTAGCACGCCTCTATTTCGCGCTGGGAGAGTTGCTGTGTCTCGGCTGGTTGCGTTATCAGGCCGAAAAGTTCACGGCTATGAGTCATTGGCAGAAGCTGGCGGTATCGGCGATCATCGAGGAGCTTTTCGGTCACCAACACACGTTGACCGTTCATGTCCTGGATTCGGTCGGCAAGGCCGGCGACGAAGCCATCGGCACTTGGTCGGAGAACCGTCAGGCGGCCATCCAGCGGGTTCGCGCGCTGATCGGCGAGCTGGAAGCGGCACAACCGCTCGACTTGTCCATGCTGACGGTGGCGAGCCGACAGGTCGGTACACTCGTCGCAACCTAAAATCTCCGACCGTTGGTATTGCAACCGTAAGCGAGGACCATGACAACAGTCCATTCAAAGCCGCGCGCCGGTCGCGCGGCTTTGGCCTCCTGGTGCCTTTACGATTGGGCGACGCAGGGTTTTCCGACCGTCATCATCACCTTCGTATTCGCCACCTACTTTACGGAGAAGGTGGCTTCCGACTCGGTGACGGGGACAACCATGTGGGGCAGTGCCCTCAGCATGTCGGCCCTGCTCGTTGCGTTTTCGAGTCCGGTGCTGGGCGCCATCGCCGATCAGACGGGCCGCCGCAAACCCTGGCTGTTTTGTTTTTCCCTGGTTTGCGTCGTCGCCACGGCGTTGTTGTGGTTCACCCGCGCCGATCCCGCGTCCGCCCTGTGGGCGTTGGTGTTCGTCGCGCTCGGCAACTTCGCCTTCGAGACCGCGATGGTTTTCTACAATGCCATGCTACCGGGGCTGGCACCGAAGGGAATGATCGGCCGCCTGTCGGGATGGGGGTGGGGCTTGGGCTACGCCGGTGGCATGATCTTGCTCGTCCTCGCCTTGACGACGTTGATACAGACGGATCAGCCGGCCTTTAGCCTCGACAAGGACGCTTGGGAGCATGTCAGGGCGACGCCGTTGCTCGTCGCCGTGTGGTTCGCCATTTTCTCGCTGCCGCTGTTTCTGCTAACGCCGGACGCTCCGGCCACCGGCATATCCATCGCGGCAGCGGCGCGGGCGGGAATTCGCACCTTGGCCAACACCATGCGGCGGATCCGTTCGTTCGGACAAATCCCGCTCTTTCTAATCGCCCGCATGATCTACACCGACGGTCTCAATACCCTGTTCGCCTTCGGCGGTATCTACGCCGCTGGTGAATTCGGAATGGCGGTGGACGAAATCATTCTGTTCGGCATCGTGCTCAACGTTACGGCGGGACTGGGCGCGGCCGGATTCGCCTGGGTCGATGATTGGATTGGCGCCAAGCGCACCATTCTGATCTCTGTGGTGGCGATTACTCTGCTCGGCGCCGGCCTGCTCCTAGTCCAATCGAAGGCGGCGTTTTGGTTGCTCGGCGCCCCCATCGGCATCTTCTTCGGCCCGGCACAATCGGCCAGCCGATCCATGATGGCACGTCTGGCGCCACCGCACCTGCAGACCGAGATGTTCGGTCTCTATGCGTTTTCGGGAAAGGCCACCGCGTTCGTCGGCCCGTTTCTCCTTGCCTTGGTGACCGATTGGACCGGCAACCAGCGGGCAGGCATGGCGACGATTCTGATGTTCCTCGTTGTCGGTGCGGCATTGATGCTGCCGATCAGGGACGTGCATGACGTCCGCGCGTGAACGCGGTGCTTGCGCCGCCTTGCCGTAACCGCCACTTTGCGCTCTGAAGTATCACGCAAGCTCCACCGAAAATGCCCTACACCAATTCCGCTCATGACCAGAATGCCGACGACAACGGCCGCGCCGAGGACGAGGGCGCCGTTCGTCGCATGTATGAGACGGCGCCCTATCCCGATCTCGGCGCCGATCCCAAGGACGGCCGCGCCCAGTTCGAGCCCGTTCTCCGTCATCTCGGCCGGCGGCGGGAGCTTCGCTTTCTCGATGTGGGATGCGGCACCGGCCACCTTCTCGTGGGCACGGCCAAGGCGTACCCCGACTGGCTCTGTCACGGCCTCGATCTGTCGGCGCCGTCGCTGGCGGTCGCGAAGGAACTGGCCGAGCGCCACAACGTAAAGGTTTCGCTTGCCCGCGGCAGCTACCTGGATCCGCTTCCGTTCGAAACGAAGACATTCGACATCATTAGCGCCCAGGGCACCATCCATCACACCGCCGATCCGGTGGCGGCGTTGACGGCGCTGCGCGGCGCCCTCGCCGACGATGGGCTCCTCAGCATGCACCTCTATGGCCTGCGTCTCGATCAGCGCAAGTTCGACACCAAGGACATCCTGTCCATCTTCGAACCGGACTTGTTCAACCACGAGCGCCGCTTCCGGCTCTATGACCAGCTCATGCGCTTTCAGGACCGGTGGACACTCCGTCGACTGGCTTCGCTGTCGCCGCTGGATGTGTACATCACCACCAGAAATTGGCTCCACAACCTGATGCGCCGCGGCCGTCGTGTCTCGTGGTCACCGCCCTGGACCGATCGGTACAGCGAGCCCGATTCACCTTGGATCGATCACTTCTGCCACCCCTGCGAGCGCGCTTACGAGGTGCCCGACATTCGTGAACTGGTCACAGCCAGCGGCTTCGAGGTGGTGGAGATGCTGGGTCAGGGCCGAGACGATCCGCGCTGGCTACCGCCGGAGTGGAAAACTCACTACGACAAGCTCGATCCCTGGGACCGCTACCGCCTCATGGAACTGCTCAACCCCTACCCCCTATCCTTCCGCATGATCTTGAGGAAGACGGCGTAGCTTGCAGTAACGATCAAGCTTGGTTAGGAACATTTTTCCACAGGTGCATGGCGGCATACGCCCGCCAAGGGCGCCAAGCTTCCGCCGTTTTCAATAGTTCAGCCGGCGTTGGTCGTCTGCCATCCTCGCTCATTGCCCGCAAAAGCCCCAGATCAGAAGCGGGAAACGCGTCCGGGTCTCGCATAGCCCGCATGGCGATGTATTGCGCCGTCCACGGTCCGATCCCCGGAAGGCGCGAAAGCCGTCGGCACGTTTCGTCCGATGTGCCGGCGGAGCGTAGCAATGATGGATTGGTTGCGAACGCCTTCGCCACGGACGATATGGCGCCCGCCCGCGCACGCGGCAATCCAATTGCCGATACGTCCGCCTGGGCCAGGGTTTCCGAGAGCGGGAACACGGTGGTCAGCGCGATCGCGCCAACCGGATTCATATTGAGAGGCTTACCCCACAAAGCAGCGAGTCTCCCGGCCAATGTGCTCGCACCACGAATACTTACCTGTTGGCCGAGAATGGCGCGTACCACGAGTTCGAATTCATCCCATGCACCCGGAACCCGCAAGCCCGGCCGCGCGCGAACCATGGCCCCGAGCCGGGAATCTCGACCCAAATGCGCGATAATCGCGCCGACCTCTGCGTCGAGATCAAAAAGGTGACGCAGTTTATTGACGACTCGCGCAAGGTCGAATGCCTCGCCCGGGTGAACTTTCGCGACAAGCCGGCCCAGATCCAACACGGGCCCGACCTCGACCCAACCATGGGTTTCTCCTTGCGCAATCGTTCGGCGATAACATTCGCCATCGACCTGTTCGACACCGGGAATTGCACGCGCCGCCAGGAACTCGACAATCCCCGCCCAGTCGTACGGCGGCGTAAATGGGAGTGAGAGTGTTGCCGTTTTCAAAGCCGATTGCGCCGACGAGTACGCCTCAATGCCGGAAGTGGCGCATGCCGGTGAAGACCATGGCGACGTTGTTGTCGTCGGCGGCGGCGATGACCTCTTCGTCGCGCACCGAGCCGCCGGGCTGTATGACCGCCGTGGCGCCGGCCTCGATGCAGGCCAGCAAGCCATCGGCGAACGGGAAGAAGGCATCGGAGGCGACGACGGAGCCGTCGGTGCGGGGTAACGCTTCTTCCGCGCTCTTGCGCGCATCTTCCGATTTCCAGGCGGCGATACGGGCGGAATCGACCCGGCTCATCTGACCGGCGCCGACACCGACCGTGGCGCCGTTCTTGCAGTAGACGATGGCGTTGGACTTGACGTGCTTGCAGATGCGGAAGGCGAAGTCCAGATCGGCCATCTCGGCGTTGGTCGGCGCGCGTTTGGTCACGACTTTGAGCTCGCCGCCAGTGACGGCGTTGTCCCGCCCCTGCAGCAGATATCCGCCGGACAACGACCGCAGGGTCATTTCCGAAGCGCTCGGGTCGGGCATGCCGCCGGCTGCCAGCAGCCGCAGGTTCTTCTTGGTCGCCAGTACGGCGCGGGCATCGTCGTCGACCGTTGGCGCGATGACTACCTCGGCGAACAGCTTAGCGATTTCCTCGGCGGTGGCGCCGTCGAGCGGGCGGTTGAGTGCAATGATGCCGCCGAAGGCGCTGACCGGATCGCAGGCCAGCGCCTTGATGTAGGCCTCGGTCAACGCGTCGGCCATGGCGACGCCGCAGGGGTTGGCGTGCTTGATGATGGCGACCGCCGGTCCGTCGAATTCCGACACAAGCTCGAACGCAGCGTCGGTGTCGTTGAGGTTGTTGAAGCTGAGTTCCTTCCCCTGTATTTGCACCGCTGTCGCCACGCCCGGCCGCGTAACTCCGGACACGTAGAATGCTGCCTGTTGATGGGGATTTTCGCCGTAGCGCATCATCTGCTTGCGCTCGCCCGCGAACACCAACCGCTCGGGGAATGGCGTGTCGAGCACGCCATTGAACCAGTTGGCGATGGCGGCGTCATAGGCGCCGGTGCGCGCGTACGCCTTTGCCGCCAGCGTCTTGCGGAATGCCGGCGTGGTGGCGTTGTCGCCGGCCGCCATCTCTTTCATCAGCGTTTCGTAGTCCGAGGGATCCACCACCACCGTTACGAAGGCGTGGTTCTTGGCTGCGGCGCGGATCAACGCCGGTCCACCGATGTCGATATTCTCGATGCAGTCGTCGAACGCGGCGCCCTTGGCTACGGTGGTCTCGAACGGATAGAGGTTCACGACCAATAGATCGATGGCTTCGATGCCGTGCGCGCTCATCGCCTGTTCGTGCGTCTCGTTGCCGCGCACCGCAAGCAGGCCGCCATGGATTTTCGGCTGCAGGGTCTTGACCCGACCGTCCATGATCTCGGGAAAGCCCGTGTATTCAGATACCTCGACGACCGGCACGCCAGCGTCGCGAAGAGCCTTGGCCGAGCCGCCGGTCGACAAAATCTCGACCCCCCGCTCGCCAAGAAATCGGCCGAGGGCGCCAAGCCCGGCTTTGTCGGAAACGGAAATCAGAGCGCGGCGAATGGCAGACGGCATGACGGAATCCCCAGAGTTACAGGCAAACAGTGGCTCCGCGATATAGCAGAGCCTGAGCATAGCCGACAGTCCTTTGGATCAACACCAGCGCCAGCCCTTCGAGGATCACACCGTGTCTATCTTTGCGATGGGCGGTTGGTGTCCACTCTTCTCTCGCGAGAAACGACGAATGACCACGTAGAACACAGGGGTGAAGATGAGGCCGAAGACGGTGACGCCGAGCATGCCTGAAAACACCGCCGTACCCAATGACTGACGCATCTCGGCACCGGCGCCGGTGGCGATCACCAGCGGTACGACGCCGAGAATGAAGGCGAACGAAGTCATCAGGATCGGCCGCAAGCGAACGCGCGCGGCGAGCGCCGCCGCCTCGAAACGGTCGGCACCGGCATCCTCGTTCTGTTTGGCGAACTCGACGATCAGAATGGCGTTCTTCGCCGCCAACCCGACCAACACCACGAATCCGATCTGGCTCAAGATGTTGATATCCATTCCGCGCAAAAGGA
>JAHCKI010000289.1 GCA_026125865.1 Rhodospirillales bacterium | reverse complement strand
CCACCAGCACCACCGTCGCCGCCAGCACCACCGGCTCCACCGTCGCCACCAGCACCACCACCGGCTCCGCCGTCGCCGCCGGCACCACCGTCGCCGCCAGCACCGCCGTCGCTGCCGCCACCTTCGCCGCCATCACCGCTACCATCACCGGCGCCGCCGCCCTCACCGCCGTCACCGGCACCCGCGCCACCGGACCCGCCGGGTCCTGCCGCGGTGCTGATTCCCAGCGCCGAGGGAAGCCCCATATCGGCCCGGAACTCTTCGGCCAAAACAGCAAGTTGCGCGTGTATCGCCTGCCGCGTCGTGAATGGAACGCAAAGCGGCGATTCGGTTTGTGGCGCTCCATAGATTAATGGCGCGATCGCCCCGGTATCGCTGCGTAGAGCGCTCGGCGGATAGGCCGTTCCGGTTTTCACTTCGACGAGCTTCAGCAACCAGGCATGGCAAGATTCGGCCTCGTCGACATAGCCATCGCCATTGAGATCGTAGGCTTGGAGCCAAGCCAAAGTCTCAGGGATCTCAGTGGCGAGAACCCGCACCAACGGCAAATCGTTTTCCCCGGGGTCGGCGGGCGGCAGAGGCCCCACGACCGTGGCATATCGCTGATAACTTCCCTTGCCGTCGTCCAGCAACAGCTCAGAAAGTTGAACTTCCTCCAGAAGTACGGAGTATGTACATGCCGCGATGCCAAAAACCGAGCCAATTACCAAGGCCTTTTTCACGACCGCCTCCACGTTACTTTGCTTGATTTGTGCCACAACCAAAACGACCAATTTTTACAGCATAGAGCACAACTATACACTATACCTTTGCGATCTTAGGCAAACCCCTGCACTCCGGTAACTCGACCTGATCGCTTTTTGCTATAGAGCAACAAAACCCACGACAATAGCGAGGTGAGAATACAGCGGCGAAGCATGGCTCGCCAAGAGAATCGTGAGCCCGGTAACGGGATTCTTGGTGCGCTGATCGATCATACCTAAGAAAAAAGTTTGTGAAAATTTGATTTGTACAAATAAAGTAGACACGGAAATCGCCAAGTTTCAGGTATATTTTGGAAATATACAGTATATAATATATTTATACATGAGTTTATAAAAAATACGTCGTGTAATTGTCTGTATTTGAAATATTTCCAACCTTACAAAAAGCGGAGTATTCACCCTTGTGGGGTAACGTTCTAACAATGTCGAAATGCGGAATTTCCATATGTATTGTCGATGGGTGGGAGCAGTTGCGGTGTCTGGCGCGCGATGAAATCGCGAAAACCGCAATGATTTTGGAGCAAACAGGCGAAGAAATGGTGATCGCCAAGTTGATTCGCCCAGGTGATTTGCCCAGGTGATTTGCCAAGTCGGTTCGATTGACCGGGAAACGCGAATCAGGGTCACTTGTTATGGTGCGGTTTCGGACGCTGTACGTGCATCGCGTTCGGGGAATGTCTATAATTTTCGTATCGATTGGTGAATGCCCTTTGGCAGTTTCGATAATCGCGGTATTTGCAAAGATAGAGCGGATGACAGATCGAAGGATGACGATCTTGAAGAAGATGCAAGCACTAACGAGCGTCGCAGTTGCGATCGGGCTGATTTCCAGCCTGTCCCTCGGTGAGGCATGGGCGCAGTTGAGGGATGATTCGTCGTTTGGGACGCGCGGCCGACCCAGCACCGTTCTAGACCTGATGAAGCGGAACCGGGCCGCGAACGCGCCGGCTGTACGGCAGCCTCCGGGATCGGTGCCGGTGCGGCGCCCCCCCGGATTCACCACTGGCTCTTCATCGACAACGAGCTCGCGTCAGATCGTAAGCCCTGGTGCCGAGGAACCGATTCTACCTGAAACACCGACAAAGAGTGTTGAGACTCCGACGCAGGGCGTCTCAACCGAAGCGGTGCCGAAGTTTCCAAAACCCGAGGAACCAGCGGCAGAGACGGGCGTGACCGAATCGGAACAGCCGATGCAAGCACCGGCGGAGGAGGGATCTCCCCCCGCGGAAGCAACCCACAACGTTCAGCCCCCGGCCGAATAAGAACTGACAACGAACGCCGCATAGGGATCCGGACGGACTGACGGAGTGGGGGACGACGGAAGTTCCGACCGGGCGGCGTCAGTAACCGATGCTTTCGGGGAGGACGCGGTTCGGCGGCTGATGGCCGTCGACAAAGGTCTTGATGTTGACGAGCACGCTCTCGCCCATGGCCGTTCTGCCTTCAATCGTCGATGAAGCCATGTGTGGGAGCACGACGACGTTGTCTAATTGCAGCAATTTCGGATTGATCGCCGGTTCGTTCTCATAAACATCGAGAGCGGCACCGGCGATCTCGCGGTTGCGCAGCATACGCACCAGCGCTTTCTCATCGATGATTTCGCCGCGCGCGGTGTTGACGATGTAGGCGTTGGGCGACAACAGCTTCAGTCGCCGTTCGGAAAGCAGGTGATAGGTGGCCGGCGTGTGTGGACAATGGACGCTGATGATGTCCATCCGCGACAGCATCTGATCGAGGCTTTCGTGATAGGTCACTTCCAGTTCGGCCTCGATGCTTGGGTGGACGCGGCGGCGATTGTGGTAGTGAATCGCCATGTCGAAGGCCCGTGCCCGGCGGGCGACGGCCTGGCCTATCCGCCCCATGCCCAGAATGCCCAGCCTCTTGCCGCTGACCCTATGGCCGAGCATCCAGGTCGGCGACCAACCTCTCCATCGTCCATCGCGAACAATTCGTTCGCCTTCGGTGAGACGGCGGGGCACGGCAAGAATCAGGGCCATGGTCATTTCCGCCGTGTCTTCGGTCAACACGTCGGGCGTATTGGTGACCGTGACACCTCTTTCGCGGGCAGCCTTGAGGTCTATGTGATCGACCCCGGTTCCGTAATTGGCGATCAGCTTGAAGCGGTCTCCCGCCTCGTCCAAAATCCGCTTGTCGATACGATCGGTGACCGTGGGGACGAGGACGTCGGCGATTCGCACAGCTTCGATCATTCGCTCGCGAGTAAAGCCCTCGTCCGCTAAGTTGAGACGCACATCGAACAATTCCATCATCCGCGTCTCAATGGGTTCTGGGAGCTTGCGTGTCACCACGACGAGCGGCTTTGTTTTCGGCATGATGTTCCTCTTGCGCCGAGAAAGTAGTAATTGGCGCGATACCATTCCGACGGTTGCGAGTCCAGGGTGAGGGAGATTGCAGCAGTCATGTCCTTGACCCTGTCCCGAGTATCGATTCTATAATGTCTCTCGATACTCCCTGAACATCCACCAAGCCGCCGCTCATACCGCCCATGCGTCTGTCTCCGCTACACCTATTCCCAACACGTCCATTTCTGTTGGTTCTGGCAATGCTTGTTGTCTTGCACGTGGCATCGCAACCGGCCGACGCCGCACCGCAGACAAGCGGCTTGCCTTTGCCTCGATTTGTCAGTTTGCAGAAAAACGAAGCGAACATGCGGGCCGGTCCGGGCCTTGAGTATCCGATCGAATGGACCTATCTCAGGCGCGATCTTCCCTTGGAGGTCATCGCCGAGTATCGGTCATGGCGGAAGGTGCGCGATTGGGAAGGGAATTCCGGGTGGATCCATCAGAGCATGCTGGACGGTCGGCGAACGCTCATCGTAACTGCTGACCGCTGTGCCGTGCGTGGCGGTTCAGTAGGAGACAGTCCGGTTGTCGCGATCGCCGAGACCGGTGTGGTCGGTCACCTGATTGAATGCCCGCGCGGTCTGTC
>JAHCKI010000288.1 GCA_026125865.1 Rhodospirillales bacterium | reverse complement strand
AACCCGTTCGTACAGCATTTCGGGCAGGATGATGTTCATCTCGAATAGCTTCGGGCGGTTCTGGTAGCCGATTCTCAGCGCATCGGCGAAACCCGAGGTGATGGCGAGAAGAGTGCGATCGCCCTTGCGCTCCAGCAATGCGTTGGTGGCGACCGTGGTGCCCATTTTCACGGCGTGGATGCGATCCGACGGTATCGGGGCGTTCGGCGACAGTCCCATGGCGTCGCGGATGCCTTGGAGGGCCGCGTCGCGATAGCGGTCCGGATTCTCCGACAGCAGCTTGCGCGCAACGATATCGCCATCCGGCGCCCGCGCCACCACATCGGTGAACGTCCCACCGCGATCAATCCAGAACTGCCATTCTCGATGTTTAGAGTCAGCCATATGGACAATTAACCTGTTGGAGCCGCTTAGCTCAGGATATCGATTTTATCGGCAGGCGAAAACCGCCCCCTGCGGATAGCCAAGACTCTAGCGAGGCGGCGTGACTTCCGACAAATGGGACCAGCCGCTCATCAGCATGAGGGCACCGATGACCAAGACCACGGCACCGGAGAGATAGGGGAACTTGTCGACCCTGGCGGAAAAGCCTTCGAACCGTTTCGTGGCCTGTCGGGTGCCCCAGGCGGCGAGGACGCCGACGGCGACGAGAACGGTGGCGAGGCCGAGGCTGAAGGCGCCGACCATCGCCATGCCGAGGGCGAACTGATTGACGTGGAGGCATGCCAGGAGAACGACGATGGCGGCGGAGCACGGCAGCAGGCCGCCGGTAAGACCGAACACGGCGACCTGAGCCGTTGTTACGCTGCTGTCCTGAAATCGTTGTCGGATTTGCTGGGCATGAAACCGCGCGTGAGCGTCGTTGGCTTCCACGTCGTCATGCGCGTGGTCATGGTGGTGGTCATGCGCGTGGCCATTGTCATGATGGTGGCGTTCGTCTTGGTGATGATGATGATGATGGTGATGGTGGTGTTCGCTCGCCGGACTTGGGGGTGACCGTCGCCAAGTCTGCCACAACATCCAGCACGCCACTCCGATGACGATGACGCCCGACGCCACCATGAAAATCGGCTCGTTGTCTTCGCCGATGAGGGAATCGCCCCAGGACAAGGCGGCGGCCGCCAGGACCCAGATCACGATGGTATGGGAAACCATGGCGCTGAGACCAAGCAGAATTGCCTGCGGAATGGTTCCGCGCACGGCAATGATGAACGCCGCCATCATGGTTTTTGAGTGCCCCGGTTCCAGGCCGTGCAAGGCACCAAGCAGCACGGCCGTCGGTAGGAATAGCCACGCGGGCGTGGTTCCCTGCTGCAGCAGATCGGCGAATGGTGTCACACGAAACCTCCCTGCCCCATCGGGTTTTCAGCCGCGTCGACGCGCGAACATTTTGCCGCACCACGGGCCGCGCGATAGGCCGAACGATCGCTCAAAGGTACTTGGCGACGTCCTTCAACTCGTCGATCAGGGCCCGCACGTCGCCGTCATCGGCCTGATCGATTCCACCGTCGATACAGTGTTCGATGTGATCCTGAACGTAGATTGTTTTGGCGTTGGTGATCGCCTTTGCCACCGCGTGAAGTTGTTGCGCCACAACCGGGCACGGCCGCTCCGCCTCGATCATGGCAATGACCTTGTTAAGGTGGCCCGACGCTCGTTTGAGCCGTTTGACGATGTCCGGATGCGAATCATGCTTGCCCATGAAAACATCCTATCCTGGGGGAGGGGTTCCATCAATGCCGAATTCCGGCTGGAAACCGCGACTAGGACGAACCTTCTTCACAAGGTGGCGATGTCGCCGTCTTTGAGCACGACCGAGCGGTTGGCGAGGCTGTCGCGAAAACGGTTGTCGTGGCAAATGATCACCATGGCCTGGGGCAGGCCGAGGAGGATTTCCAGCAACCGCGCCTCGGCTTGTTCGTCGAGGGCATTGGTGGGTTCGTCCAGCAGCAGCACGTCCGGGTCCATGGCTAGCACCGTCGCCAACGACACCAAGCGCTTCTCGCCACCGGACAGCTTGTGGGTGATGCGGTCCTCGAAACCATCGAGGCCCAGGGAGGCGAGGGTCCGCTCCACGATGGTCCGGGTTTCATCACGGCTTTTACCCAGGTTAAGCGGTCCGAACGCCACATCTTCCGCGACGGTGGGGCAGAAGAGCTGGTCGTCGGGGTCCTGGAACAGAAGGCCGGCGCGGGCCCGCACCTCTCGAAAATCCGCTTCAGTGTGCCGCGCCTTGCCGAACGCCACCACGGTGCCGCTCACCGGTTTGAGCAATCCCACCATCAGGTGCAGAAGCGTCGTCTTGCCGGCGCCGTTGCCGCCGCGCACGGCCAGTCGCTCTCCGGGCGCAAGGATCAGGTTGACGTTGTTTAAAACTGGCCGGTGGGGTTCGTAGGCGTAGCAAACATCGTTCAATCGGAACAGGGGGGTTGTCACGCGAACTGGGCCCACACAAGGGCGGACATGACGGCGAAGCCGGCACCGGCGAACACCATATCGGTTCGGCCCAACTGGAACGTGTCGAGGGTGTAAAGACGACCGCTGTAACCGCGGCACTTCATTGCCGCCAGCACCCGCTCCGAGCGTTCCAGGCTGTGGACCAGCAGCATGCCGAGGAGATAGCCGACCGATCGCCACGTATGCATGTTGCTGCGCGGCCGGAAGGCGCGCGCCCGCATGGCGAGTCGCAGCCGGCGATATTCATCACCCAGAACTTCCACATAGCGAACGGTAAAAAACAACAGGTGAACGATGGATTCCGGTACGCGCAAGTGCCGGAGGGCGTGGCCCAGGGTGACCGCTTCCATGCTGCCCACCAGCGCCAGCAACGCCAAGACGACGGCATTGGCTTTGAGTGCGATGGCGATGGCCCGCCAAAGTCCCTCCCACGTGGCGACGAACGGTCCGATGCGAAACATCTCCTCACCCGGCACAGTGAACGGCAGCATCGCGAGCATGAAGACGACGAACGCATCCATGGCCACCACACGCCGCAAGGTGATCGCCACGGGCAGGTGGGCGATGATCGCCATGGCGAGCGCTAGCACCACGGCGATGCCCAACAGCACAAAATCGTCGAGAGCGACGACAACGACGGCAAAGGCAGCCATGACAACAATGCGCACCCGAGGATCGATACCGTGAACACCTTGGGCGGGGTTGCCGACGGCTCCCGTCGATCGCTCGAGGATGTGGCTCATTCCGAGCGTTTCCGTTTGGCGAGGAAATACGAACCCAAACCGGCGAGTCCCAGGATGTATCCGAGGCCGCCGAGAATATCGTGCCAGCGTACCTTGTTTTCGTATTCCAACAGTTGCTTCTGCAACGGCCGCACCTGGTTGGCGACGGCGGTTTGGATCATGGCTTCCAGCTCTTTGTCGTCCGGCACGGATTCGTTGGGCTGGGCACGCTCGTCCGCTGTTTCCGGGGTCGCTCCGCCCTCCCCTGCGGGTAAGGACTGGGGAAGCTCGTCGGCGGAAACCTTCAATTCGGCGATGTGTCCGGCCCCGAGATTGATGCGGATGACATGATCAATCCGCCGCGTCGCTTCAAACCGGAACTGTCCGTCCTCATCGGTCACCGTTTCAAGCAATTTGATATGGCCGGACCCGAACACCTCGACCTTGGCCCCGGCCACAACATCGCCGTTGGAGAAACCGACCTCGCCCTCGATGGTGCTGCCGTCCACATAGGCCGCGGCCACCACATTGTGGGC
>JAHCKI010000287.1 GCA_026125865.1 Rhodospirillales bacterium | reverse complement strand
TAAGGCCGGTCATTACAGGGCCCCAGAGATGCAGGACCATCGCACACGAGGCCGAGGGGCTTCAGCGCACGTCGTCATTCCCGATCGAAGCCGGGCCCGAACGGGAAGCTGTTCCGGTTTTTCCAAGCTACGGCGAGAAAACCGTCATTCGTTTGGTTTGGTCGTGGCTGTCCTCCTCCTTGCCTTTCTCCGTGCGGTGCCGGGACTGGGCCGTTCATTCGATTGCAGGCGACGACCTGCAGAACCTTGTATCCGGTGGCCTCGCCGCCGACGCTATTGTGACGCTGGCCCGGCAGCAGGATGAAGCGCGCAAGGTTGCCGAGCGCGTCGACCAGCGCAACGATCGTGGTGGTCAAACCGCCGCGGGATCGGCCGATGGCCTGCTTTTCAGTCCCCCCTCTGGCGCCGGTGCCGTGCCGGTGAACCTTGACGATGGTGCCGTCGATGAGCGCGTACTCGAAGTCGGGATCTCCCGACAAAACCTTGAAAATCCGCTCGAATACGTTCTTTTCGGCCCATCTTCGGAAGCGTTTCCAGACCGTTTCCCATTTGCCGAAGCGCGGCGGCAGGTCGCGCCACGGCGCCCCCGCCCGCAACAACCAAAGCACCGCCTCAACGAGAACAACCGGTTGTCCCCGCCGGACCGACCGGGATCACATTTCTTGCCAGGCAGAACAGCCGCATCGTTTATCTCTCACCGCAAACCGCCGACCGGCTCAACCGCTGGCTGGACACCGCAAAAATCGACGACGGCCCAGTGTTCCGCGTCCTACACTTCGCCCGCGTCTCGGGTACGCCGCTCGAGACCTCATCGATCCGCCGTCTCGTTAAGCGGGCTGCCAACAGAGCCGGTGTCAGCCAAGCCGTTGCAACCTGCCTTTCCGGCTACTCCATGCGCGTCGGCGCCGCCCAAGACATGCTCGTTGCGGGTTTCGACGCCCTCGCCATCATGCAAGCCGGCGGTTGGAAAAGCCCCAACGTCCTTCTCTGCTACGTCGAAAACGCCGCAACCAAGAAACCCCACGAACGCCGGTGCCAAACGGTTTGGGATAGTGCGTAGCAGCGCTGGATCTTTGTGCCTGACATGCCGACAAAACTTTTCGTCGCAGAACCGGTCTGACGCTCGTCTCACCAACTGGACAGGCAAAGCGTCCGTGGCCCCCCTTCTTCCCCCCAAGGTCAACCTGTTACGGACTTCAAGCTCGCCCTACGCCTACGTCTGCGCTAGGATCGGCGGCGCCTACTATGAACGAACCATTCGGCGGTGACGGGGGCAGCGGGCGTGGCCGTCAAACAGTCTAACCTTGGGTCAAAAAAACAAATGTCGAAAAGCGTTGCGTTAATCACCGGAGTGACGGGACAGGACGGGGCGTATCTCGCCAAGTACTTGCTCGACAAGGGCTATACCGTTCACGGTGTCAAGCGGCGGTCGTCGTCGTTCAACTCCGGCCGGGTCGACGACATATATGTGGATCCACATGAGGAGCACACGCGCTTCTTCATGCACTATGGTGATCTCACCGACGCTACCAACTTGATTCGCCTAGTGCAGGAAACTCGGCCGACCGAGATCTACAACCTGGCGGCCCAGAGCCACGTTCAGGTGAGCTTTGAGACGCCCGAGTACACCGCCAATGCCGACGCGCTCGGAACGCTCAGGCTATTGGAGGCGATCCGCATTCTCGGCATGGCGGACCGTGTGCGCTTCTATCAGGCGTCCACCTCAGAACTCTATGGCAAGGTCCAGGAGGTGCCGCAATCGGAGACGACGCCATTCTATCCTCGATCGCCGTATGCCGCCGCCAAGCTTTACGCCTATTGGACTACCGTCAACTACCGCGAGGCCTATGGTTTTCACGCCTCCAACGGCATCCTGTTCAACCACGAAGGCCCGACCCGCGGCGAAACCTTCGTCACCCGTAAGATCTCCCGTGCGGTGGCCGCCATCGAACTGGACTTACAGCAGCTCCTCTATCTTGGTAATCTCGATGCCAGGCGCGATTGGGGGCACGCGCGAGACTACGTGGACGGCATGTGGCGGATCTTGCAGCAGCCGGATCCTGACGACTATGTCCTTGCCACCGGCGAGATGCACTCCGTCCGCGAGTTCGTTGAACTCGCCTTCAAGCACGTCAATAGGGCCATTGAATGGCGGGGTAAGGGCGTCGACGAGACTGGGGTTGACGCGAACACCGGTGATGTCTTGGTTCGGATCGACCCGCGATACTTCCGTCCAACCGAGGTGGAGCAGTTGCTCGGTGATCCCGCCAAGGCGCTCGAACGGCTGGGCTGGCAACATCGGACGGCGTTCCCCGACCTGGTCACGGAGATGGTCGAGTCCGACCTGAAAGCGGTGGCCGCGGAGCAGAACCGTCGCAACCGAGAAGGCCTGTAGCGTCGGCATGGACACGCTCTATGCCCTCAAAGGCAAACGGGTGTGGGTCGCCGGCCATCGAGGGATGGTCGGCGCGGCGCTGGTGCGGAGATTGCGGAGGGAGGGGAGCGAGATCCTGACAGTCGGCCGCGAGTCGGTCGATTTGGTACGTCAGGACGAAGTGAAGCGGTGGCTGGCCGAGGTTCGGCCTGACGCGGTGTTCGTGGCAGCGGCCAAGGTCGGCGGTATTCTCGCCAACGACAGCTATCCGGCGGACTTTCTTTACGTCAACCTGATGATCGAGGCCAACATCATCCACGCGGCGTGGCAGGTCGGAGTGGAGAAGCTGCTGTTCCTGGGGTCATCCTGTATCTATCCCAAGCTGACGCCGCAGCCGATTGCAGAAGATGCCCTGCTCACCGGTCCACTGGAACCGACCAATGAGTGGTACGCCATCGCCAAGATTGCGGGCATCAAGCTGTGCCAAGCCTACCGGAAGCAGCACGGCTGTGACTTCATCTCGGCGATGCCGACCAACCTCTATGGCCCGGAAGACAACTTCGACCTGGAGACCAGCCACGTCCTGCCGGCTCTGATCCGCAAGGCCCACGAGGCCAAACAGCGTGGAGACAAGGAGCTGGAGATCTGGGGCACTGGCACACCCCGGCGCGAGTTCCTGCACGTGGACGACTGCGCCGACGCGCTAGTGCACTTGATGACGGTGTACTCGGACACCGAACACGTCAACGTGGGTTCGGGCGAGGACCACACCATCCGCAAGCTAGCGGAGACCGTCGCCGAGGTGGTGGGGTTTCCGGGTATGATCGCAACCGATCCCTCAAAGCCCGACGGCACCCCCCGCAAACTGATGAACGCGGACAAACTAAAGGCCCTCGGTTGGCAGCCGAAGATCGGCCTCGCCGAGGGCCTCGCAGATACGTATCGGTGGTACCTGCACAACGCTGCGTGACCGCGGACATTGTGCAGCCTTATCTGTGCGTTAGTGGAGCGTCGTCAGCAGCTCCTTCCACGAACTGATCGCGATGTCTTTGTCGTAGCGCTGCTCGAACACGGTGCGGGCGCGCTGGCCCATAGAGTGGCAGCGTTCTGGATCGCCGGCCAGGTCGGTGAGTACACGAACCAAGCCGTCGGCGTCGTCGGGCGGCACCGTCATGCCCAGCTGGAATTCCTTCAAGACCCGCGGAATTTCGCCATCGGGATCGCCGATGTAGATTGTCGGACGGCCGGCGGCGGCAATACCGTAGAACTTGCTGGGGACGATCAGGCCTTCCAGCTCCGGGACCAGCGAGACGATGTGAACGTCGGCCACCGACAGGCTCTCGGCGAGGCGTTCGCGCTG
>JAHCKI010000286.1 GCA_026125865.1 Rhodospirillales bacterium | reverse complement strand
CAATTTACAACCGCCTGTACCAACGGGCGTGGCGGGCGGCGCCGACGGCCCCAACGCCGGACGCCTCAGTCGGGGTGGCGACGCCGAAGAAGATGGTGCCGAGAACCGCCAAAATCAGCAAAGCCGGCGGCACGGCCGCGCGCAGAACGCCGACCAGCACCCGCGGCGAAATCGGCTTAGCGTCCGCCGGCAAGGGTGCCACGCTTGGACGCAACATCGAGTACCCGAGGATGTAAACGACATAGAGAAGGCCAAGCAGCAGGCCTGGGAAGACCGCGCCCAGAAACAGGTCACCGACAGACATGGACAGCCTGTCGGCCATGATCACAAGCATGATGCTGGGTGGTATGAGGATGCCAAGCGTTCCCGCGGAGCAGATGGTGCCGACCGCCAGTTCCTTCTGGTAGTTGTTCTTGAGCATGATCGGCAGACCGAGCAGAGTCAGCAGCACCACCGACGCGCCGATAATGCCGGTCGAGGCGGCGAGCAGGATGCCGATGACCGTGATCGTCACGGCGAGGCCGCCGCGCACCCGTCCGAACAACTGGGTGAAGCTCTCCATCATCTGTTCGGCGATGCCCGAGCGATCCAGCATCAAACCCATGAAGATGAACATGGGCAACGCCACCAGAACCCAGTTTTGCATGGTGTTCCAGATGTCGTCGACGAACAGCGAAACGTAGGCCCAGTCGATGCCGATGAAGGTATCGAGGTAGGTATCGCAAAAGATCGAGATGGCGGCAAAGACCACCGCAATGCCGCCAAGCGTCCAGGCGACCGGAAAGCCGACGAACAGCAGCACGATGAACGAGACGAACATCAGGATCGCCAGGATTTCGTTGATTGGCATCGTCGATTACTCCTGGCCGGGGGCGGCACTGCCGCTGCCCGTGATGCCGGCCCAAGCCCGGCTCAGCCGGGACAGCGCGGCCACGAACAGCACGGCATAGGCGATGAACATCACCGACTTGATGGCCCAGCGGTATGGTATTCCGCCGGGAGCATCCGATATTTCTCCAGTCTCGAATGAATATTGAATTAGAGGCGGTGAATAGATAAGAATAATCAAAGTATATGGTAATAGAAGCAATAGAATACCTAGAAAATCAACCCAAGCTTTCGTTCTTGCGCTGAATCGTTCGTGAAAAATGTCTATGCGAATATGACTGTCATTTTGAACGCAATATGATAGCCCGATCAGCCATCCTACTGAATAGATGTGCCACTGGATTTCCTCGAACGCAATGTAGCCACGACTGAAGACATAACGCATCGTGACATTGACAACGATAATGGCGACGAGAAGAACCCAGAGCCACGAGACCGCGTCTCCCACGCCCTTGACGAAGCGGTCAAGGACGCGGGAAACGCTGGTGTGCGGCAATTCGGTGTGGTGGATCAACTCGTCGACGTCGATATGAGGCTCCGAGACCGAAGTTTGAGAGGAATTCCCCATAGCAGTCTCCCGTCATCCGCCACACCATCAATTGACCATTCGTCCGACCGTTCGCCGGTTTTACTTTGCGACCTTTTCTTCGAAGTCACGCGGTAGGTAGCCAAAGCTCTTCCACAAAGCGTATTCCTTGTGGAACGCCTTTTGCGATTCCCAGATCTTCTTGAACCACTCGTCTTTTGCAGCCTCTTCCTCAAGAACTTCCTGGGTCAGCTTGTACAGCTCCGCAAGGATCGGTTCAGGCAATTTGCGTGCGGTGACTCCGAGTTCCGGAAACTTGGCGATAATCGGTCCCTGGTCGGCTTCGGCCTTGGACAATCCGTAGGTCGTTCCGGCCATGCAGCCCATGTTGACCATCGCTTTGTCTTGCTCGCTGGTCGCGTCCCACACTTCCTTGTTGACGATCAGGTGCATCGTCGTGAAGGTCTGGTGCCAACCCGGGAAGTAGTTGTTCTTGACGACTTGGTGGAAGCCGAGCTTCTGGTCCACTTCCGGCAAAGAAAACTCGCTGGCGTCGATCGCGCCTTTTTCGAGCGCCTGGTAGATTTCCGCGCCCGGCAGCATGGTTACCGACGCACCAGCCTTCTGAATGACTTTGCCACCCAGCCCGGCGAAGCGAATCTTCAGGCCTTTGAGCTGATCGAGGGAGGTGATTTCCTCGCGGAACCAGCCTGCCGTCTCTGGTCCGATGATGCCGCAAAGGACCGGGTGCACGTTATTCGGAGCGTAGAGTTCCTCCGCCAACTCATGGCCACCGCCATGGTACCACCAAGCCATATACTCCCACGGCTCGAAGCCGAACGGCACGGCGGCAAGCAGAGGCAGGGCAGGTATTTTACCCATGTCGTACCCAATCCAGGTATAGCCCGCCTCGACCTTCTTGTCCTTGACCGCCTCCATGATCGAGAAAGCCGGCACAAGCTTGCCGGGCTCGTAAAGCTTGAGCTGAATATTGCCGCCGCTGGCCTTCTCGAGCATATCGGCGACCCAAGGTGCCGTGTCGCCGAGGGCGGGAAGAGTAGTCGGGAAACCGGCTGGCACTTTCCAACGGACCTTATCGGCGGCGGCGGCTGTCGACAGGGCAACGCCGGCCATAAACGCGCCCGCGACGGCGACGGCCGCCGTCGAACGCAAAACTTGTCGAAGTTTCATGATGTCTTCCTCCCTTCAATAAAGGATGTCGAATCCGATAGCGCACACGGGTACAGCGGAAATCTGTTTCCAAGCCGTGTCATTTTCACCGGGAATTCCGCTGTGTCGGCCCCACACTGTTTTCCTCCCACTATTTATTGCGGCCTCGCTCTTTAGGGCGCGAACCTTTTTGTGGCAATTAGAAATACCGATATCCTACTGGTAATACAACGTCTTTCTAGGGTCCGCTGCCGAACACTTATTGTCCCAACTCAACTAAGAACCTCAAAAACGCCATCGACCTCGACTGCGACACCGAGCGGTAGGGACGGCGCGCCAACGGCGAAGCGCGCGTGCCGCCCGGTTTCGCCGAACACGTCGATCATCAGGTCGGACGCGCCGTTGATCACTTTGGGATGATCGCTGAATTCTGGGACACAAGCGACGAAGCCGCCGAGCTTGACCACCCGCCGTACCCGATCGAGATCGCCCACGGCATCGCGGACTTGCGCCAGCAAATTGAGCCCGCAAAGCCGCGCGGCCTGGTACCCGTCCTCGACGGTGACACCATCGCCCAAACGGCCCTTGTAGAGGATGTCGCCGTCCCTGATCGGAATTTGGCCGGACACGAACACCAGGTTGCCGCTGACGACGCTTGGAACATACGCGGCGACCGGGGCCGCGGACTTGGGCAGTACGATGCCGAGTTCGGCGAGACGTGCGTCGATGTGTCCGGTCATGGAGTCCTCCCTGCTTCCATCTCTTTCATGGCGGCCATCAAGGCCGCTTCCATCACCGCGAACGGCGCGTCGCGGCCGGTGTACAGTCGAAATTGCTCGGCCGCCTGATGCAATTGCATGCGCACGCCGGGAATGGTCTTGGCGCCAACGGCCGCCGCTTCGCGCAGCAGGCGTGTCCGAATGGGCATGGGCACGGCGTCGAAGACCACCATGCCAGGACGCAGCGCCGCCAGGGGTATCAGCATGTCGTCGGGGGCATGGAAACCGACCGGTGTGGCGTGCGCCAAAAGATCGAACCCGCCCGAGTCCCGAAGCGCCGCGGGCGGGCCGCCGAAGGTGGCGTTCATGCCGTCCGCCAAGTCTTGGCCCCTGCTCCGATCGCGGTTGAAGACGGTCACCCGGCAACCGGCGCGCACAA
>JAHCKI010000285.1 GCA_026125865.1 Rhodospirillales bacterium | reverse complement strand
CCCCCGTGCACCGGGAAGCTATCTGGTCTTCTTCAATTGGAACAAGTCCAACCTGACGTCCGAGGCCATGGAAATCGTGCAGACGGTCGCCACAAGCGCCAAGGCCGGCCCGTACAAGTCGATTTCCGCGACAGGTCACGCCGACACGTCCGGTAACGCGAAGTACAACATGGGTCTGTCCCAGCGCCGCGCCAAGGCGGTTCGGGCGGCACTGGCCAAGATGGGCGTCGGTGGCGACACCATCAGCACCGCCGGCAAGGGCGAGACCGAGCCTCTGGTTCCGACCGGCGACGGCGTCCGCGAGCCGCAGAACCGGCGCGTCGAGATCGTCATCGACAAGTAATCGTACCGTACTCTAGTCACGGAACGAGAGAACGCCGCCCTCGGGCGGCGTTCTTTTTTAGAGCTTGGTGTGAAACGACCAGGCGTCGATTTCAGGTCAAAACCCTATCAAATCAGAGCCTGGTCCTTATACCATTTGGCGGTGCTGGCCAGGCCTTTCCGGTAATCCGTCGCCGCTGTGAAGCCGAGCTTTTCCTCGGCCTTGCTCGTATCATAGTCCCTGATGTTGGTGAAGAACTCGACCCGGCGTCGGTAGATCGGCGGCGCAATGTTCAGCGGTCTGCAAATCGTTTCGCAAATGTCGCCGGCGATCAGGAACGGCGTAGCGGGCAGCTTCCTGATTTTCTGCTGCGAAATTTCGAGGGTTTCCGCCACCGACTTGAACACTTCCTCGATCGTCGGCTTGTCGGGGCCGCCGATAAAGAATGCCTCACCCGAGATTCCTTCGATCTCGCCGGCCTTGATGAAAGCGTCACACAGGTCGTCGATATAGATCATGTGATAGGTCGCGGTGCCGTCGCCGAGCATCAACGGCCGCTCCTTGCCGGCGATTTTGAACAGCTTGACCAGCCGATCGTCACCCGGGCCATAGATCGGGGCGGGGCGAATGCAGACGGTCTCGAGCGAACCTTCTTTCCCATACTCCAGCGCCAGTTTGTCGCCTTCGGCCTTGCTGATCTCATAGATGCCACGACCCAGCAAAGGATCGTCCTCGCGGGTCGGACGGCGGCCATCATTGCTGCCGTGAATACCGCCGGTGCTGCAGAAGACGAGCCGCTTGACGCCGGCTTCGATCGCCGCTTCGGCCATGAGGCGAACCGCCTCGACATTGATTTCGCGATATCGTTCGTCCGATAGGTTCGGCTCGCGGAACGTGCCGGCGATGGCGTAGATCAGGTCGACCCCCTCGACCGCTTTCTTGACCGCCTCGGGATCCGTGATGTCGCCGACTTCGATGTCAGAGCAGTAGTCGCTCAGGCCATTCAGCTTCATTGGATCACGCACCATCAAACGCAGATCCGCGCCCTGCGCGATAAGCTTTTTGGTAAGGTTGCTACCGACAAATCCGGTGGCTCCGGTTACCAGGATCTTCATAACGCACCTCTTTGCTTTGCTCTTAAGGAAGGGATTACGAACTGGTTGAACCTGCTATTGGTCGATCCCGGAGCTTTCGCCCAGGAACGCCGGCAGCGACCGAAAAGGGTTCGAGGCTCCTGTGCATGATGGTACCGGCACCGATGATGCACCCCTCTCCGATATCCACCCCGTCAAGGAACATGGATCCCATGCCAATCAAGCAGCGGCTCCCGATACGCACCGGTCCCTTGGTGTAGCGTTTCTGCGCGCGTGCTTCCTGCTCCGACGAGGCCGTGCTTGGGTCGCTGCGCTCGATCTGGAAAATTCCGCCACTGATTTTGCTCCCGCCACCCAGCACCACTTGATCGCCGATCTCTACCGCGCCCTGCGAATGGACGATCGAAGACGACCCGATATCGCAGTCATCCCCGATGGAAATGGGGCCGATCTTGGCCTGAATCATGACGCCGCGGCCCAATATAGTGCGGCTGCCGATTGACACGCCTTTGTCGCCGGCACCGCGTCCGTCGATAACGACGTTGTCATCGATGACAACTTGATCACCAAGCCTGATATTGCCGGCATTGCGAATGACGATATCGCGACCGAACACAATTCCCCGGCCGCACGACTGGAACAGCCCGGGATAGAAAACCTTTCGCGCCGCGTATCCCAACGCTCCGGAAAGCCGACCGAACAAACAGGTGATCATCTCGTACTTGAGCAGATCCAGATAGCTGGCCTCGGTTCCGACCACCAGATCGGCATACCGTCGCAAATTCGACTTATCCCCGCCAAACATTTGATCACGGATGAATTTGTCCTCATCCAGCCTATCTTCATCCGCGGTTTCCGCCACCGTCGCTTTCTCCGTTAACATGTCGTGTGGATCTGATTGCCCGGCAAATCTGTCAGTACCCCTCACGACCATCACCGATAATCCTTAAGAATTTGTCGAAACGTGGGCGATCGTCGTCTTGCCAATCGATTTTTTGTTCTCCTAAGCGGCGAATCTCCAGCAATGGGCACGCTCAGGGACGCTTGCTGCTCTCCATGTCATTGATATTTATGGAAAAATCACGCGCTTAGGTGATGCAAATTAATCGCATTTTACTCTTGTAGTCAAGTTTATCGCGAATGTGCTAGGCGCTCGCCGGGATGATACACATATATTGTAGGGCGATGAAGAGCCCTTTGCCCCTCTCCGAGATCGATCATTCACCCATCCTTGTTGTTGCCGGTCCGACGGCGAGCGGCAAGTCGGCTCTCGCATTGGATATGGGCGAAGCCTTCGACGGTACGGTCATCAACGCCGACAGCATGCAGGTCTATCGCGAGTTGCGGGTTCTGACGGCGCGTCCCAATGCCGCAGATGAAGCGCGGGTGCCCCATCGTTTGTTCGGTGTGCTTGCGGCCGGTGAAATCTTTTCGGCGGGCCGCTGGCTGTCCATGGCCCGTCACGAAATCCAAGAGGCTCGATCAATCAAGCGACTTCCCATTGTCGTCGGGGGCACCGGCCTCTACCTGAAGGCCTTGATGGAGGGGTTGGCGCCCATTCCGGACATACCTGCGGACATCCGCTTCGAGGCTCGGGCGATGCATGCCCGACTCGGCGGCGCCGCGTTTCGGGAGGAACTCGCCGCGCTCGATGAAGAAAGTGCCCAACATTTGCCCGCCGGCGATAGGCAAAGGCTTGTACGCGCCTATGAAGTGGCGCGGGCCACGGGCCGGCCCATCGGTGAATGGCAAAAAGGCACGCAAACGATCCCGGCGGTTGCCGGACCATTCATCAAGATCGTCATTCAACCCGCCAGAGATGATCTGTATGCCGCGATTGAGAGCCGCTTCGATGCCATGATGGAATCCGGCGCGCTGGATGAAGTTGGAGCGCTCCTGGAATTGCAACTGGACGATGACGTGCCGGTGATGAAAGCGGTCGGGGTGCGTCAATTGGCGGCGGTTTTACGCGGCAAGGAAGATCTGGATGGGGCTGTTTCTGCAGCAAAGAAGGCAAGCCGAAACTATGCAAAAAGGCAAATGACATGGATTCGTCATCAACTTACAGGGGATTTTGTCGTAAATGAGCAATATTCGGAAAGATTTCGAGGCAAAATCCTTTCGAACATTCGCCACTTTATGTTGACCCCCGAAGCCTGACGCTCTAAATGGTGGCTTGTGTCGGTTCGGCGCGTGGCCGAGCCGTTTTGTTATCCGAATGTTGTGCGTGCCCCCATAAGGGCTCACTCACCCCTCCCCAATGGCCTTGGGCCGATTACGAACAGAGAGAATTGCAGATATGGCGGACGAAACGATGACCGGTGCACAAATCCTCCTGAA
>JAHCKI010000284.1 GCA_026125865.1 Rhodospirillales bacterium | reverse complement strand
CTGCGGCGGCCATGGCCGTACGAACCGGACCCGGCGTGTCGTACCTAGCGGTTTCCATAGCCGAACTGACGCTTCTGACCGAATCGGACTGGACGAGTGATCAGAGAGAATTATTTCGACGTCACTTACTTTGGACCTTCGACATTCGCCCAATGTCTTTGATTGAAAGCGCCATAGACCTGGAATCCGTTCCCATCCTCGTTGAAATGCTTTCGGTTTCTCCGGATGCCCGCACCAAGCTTGAGGCGATCTTCGAAAGCCTCATGCTCCCCTTTGAACCACCACCATCCAACTCGATCCCCGACATATAGGGAGTCGCCCGTGAAGTATTCTCAAGCATTTGATTCATAGTTTCTTTTTCGGCTTTGGTGTGGTTTTGGAATTGCAGGAAACGAAGCTATCCGAGCTTGTTTTTTTTTGCGATTTGCGTGGGTGAATCTGGTGTGATTCTCTGTCCCTGACGGTGGTTTTCAGGAGGGGCACTTTGAGGTGGCCTCGGTTGTTTGCCGTCGGAGCGCCATCAAACGCACCTAACCCATCCAGCCACGAAAACCACATCGTTCACGGTCGACCGATTTGGCTGACTGAGCCTGATCGCACCCTCTGACGGCGGCGGCGCCGGCCCCGTTTCACCGGGTCGGAATATGGTATATCTGGATTATTAATCCATGCGTTAATCTACCTTTCGTTGACAAATTTTTACACAGTTTTGACGGCTTTGATCGTTTTCAACGCAGTTTTACACACGCGAATTAGGAATAATTACTTGTTTTCATTTATTTTGTGTCTTTTTCCGCGTTCAAGTCGTATGCAAATGTATTCATTTGTATGCAAAAACACCATTAAGATATTGAATTTGTTGTGTTCTACTAAAAACCCCTAAATCCACCAAATATATGAGCGCGATACGCAACAAAAACCGGCCCCCGCGACGCCCATTCTTTCCGTTCGACAGGCAAGAAACAAAAGGTGAACATAGGTGCCGCTGCCGGCCCTGTCAACCCCGTTCTCAGCCCCCGTTCTCAGCCCATATCATCGCCCGATCCTTGCCGAACACACGCGCCGAATCGAGCCTGTTCCGAAAACCGTCGAGGGAAATAGCGTTACAGCCACACCATAGCGGCTATTCCGTAAGGCGTCCCCAGATCTCCCCCATAGCGGCTATTCCGTAAGGCGTCCCCAGATCTCCCCCCAAAACCGTCGAGGGGAACAGCACTACAGCCACACCATAGCGGCTATTCCGTAAGGCGTCCCCGGATCTCGGTCCCCGGATCTCGCGCGGATCTCCGCGGATCTCCCAAGCCGCCTGCGGCGGTCGCTCCGCGAGCCTTGCCGACAGAACCCCTCCGACCATGGCCGGGAAGCGCGAGGGATGGCTCTGGAAAGCAGGAAAAACAACAAACACCTGCGGAATGACTCCTTTCTTTCTTCCGAAATGAGGACTCCTATCTTTTCCATCCAACCGCAAAAACCGCGTGGTTCACGGTTGACTACGGAAGAGGTATTGAGTTGCGATACGGGTCCTGTCGTTGGTTCCTTTATTGCTCTTCAGGGCTACGTTGTACGGGCCAAATTGGCGAGCACGTATTGCAGGATGCCTCCCGAACGGTAGTAGTCGACCTCTTCCAACGTATCGATCCGGCATAGGACTGCGATTTCCTCGGTGCTGCTGTCACGACGATGGATGGCAAGCGTCACGTCCATGCGGGGTCGGATTTCGCCGTCGAGGCCGGTGATGTCGAAGGTTTCGCTGCCGTCCAGGTTCAAGGTTTTGCGGGTCGTCCCGTCCTTGAACTGCAGCGGCAGCATGCCCATGCCGACCAGGTTTGATCGGTGGATGCGTTCGAAGCTTTCGGCAATGACCGCCTTGACACCGAGCAGGCGAGTACCCTTGGCGGCCCAGTCCCGTGACGAGCCGGTTCCGTATTCTTTCCCCGCGATGACGATCAGCGGAACTCCGGCCGCCTGATAGGCCATGGCGGCATCGTAGATGGACTTCTCCTTTCCTTCCGGCATAAGGCGGGTAACGCCGCCTTCGGTGCCGGGTGCCATCTCGTTGCGGATGCGGATATTGGCGAAGGTGTCGCGCATCATCACCTCATGGTTGCCGCGTCGCGAGCCGTAGGAGTTGAAGTCGGCGACGCCGACGCCATGCTCGATCAGGTAGGCGCCGCCGGGGCTGTCCTTCTTGATGGACCCAGCAGGCGAGATGTGGTCGGTCGTTACCGAATCGCCGAGCAGCGCCAGGGGACGGGCGCCGAGCACATTGGCGAAACCGGTAACACCGCCTTCCTCGAAAAACGTGGGTAAGCGGACATACGTCGACTCCGAGTCCCAGTCGTAGGTTTCACCGGTCGCTACTTCGATACTGCGCCATTGGTCGCTGCCGCGAAACACGTCGGCGTACCGCGAGCGATACATTTCGGGCGTGACGACGCCATCGATGACGTCCTGAATATCTTTGTTCGATGGCCAGATGTCCTTCAAGTAGACTGGCTGTCCACCTTCACCATTGCCAAGCGGATCATTGAGCAAGTCGCAATCCATCGATCCGGCCAACGCATACGCCACGACCAACGGCGGCGACGCCAAATAGTTTGCGCGAGTCAAGGCGTGAACACGGCCCTCGAAGTTGCGGTTGCCCGACAATACCGAGGTCACCGTCAAGTCACCCTTGGTGATGGCGTTGGTAACCGCATCCGGCAAGGGCCCGGAGTTACCGATACATGTCGTGCAACCGTAGCCCACCAAGTTGAAGCCGATGGCGTCCAGGTCGCTCTGCAGGCCCGCCGCCTCCATGTAGCCGGAGACCACTTGCGAACCGGGCGCAAACGATGTTTTTACCCACGGTTTTGACGACAGTCCCTTGCGACGGGCATTGCGGGCCAGCAACCCGGCGGCAATCAAAACGCTCGGGTTGGAGGTGTTCGTACAGCTCGTGATGGCGGCAATCACAAGATCGCCATCACTCAGGCTGTAGCTGGTGTTCTCAACCGGTTCCTGGCGGCGTTCCGCGCGGCCGGATAGATTCTCAAAGTCGCCATCAAAAGCTGCCGCGGCGTCGGACAGCAGCACCCTGTCCTGCGGCCGTTTTGGACCGGCCAGCGATGGTACGACGTCGCCGAGATCCAGTTCCAACGTATCGGTGAACAAGGGGTCGGGCGTGTCGGCGTCCCGCCACATGCCCTGCGCCTTCGCATAGGCCTCCACCAAGGCGACGCGATCGGCGTCGCGGCCGGTAAATGTGAGGTAGTCTATGGTTGCGCGACTGACCGGGAAGAAGCCGCAGGTGGCGCCGTACTCAGGAGCCATGTTGGCGATGGTCGCCTGGTCGGCCAGGGTCAATCGCTCAAGGCCCGGGCCAAAGAACTCGACGAACTTGCCGACAACGCCCTTCTTGCGCAGCATCTGGGTGACGGTCAGCACCAGATCGGTGGCTGTCGTGCCCTCCTTCATTTCGCCGGTGAGCTTGAACCCGATCACTTCGGGGATCAGCATCGAGATCGGTTGGCCCAGCATGGCTGCCTCGGCTTCGATGCCGCCGACGCCCCAGCCCAGTACGGCAAGACCGTTCACCATTGTGGTGTGACTATCGGTGCCGACGAGCGTATCCGGGTAGGCGATCGTCGCGCCATCGGCGTCACCGGTCCACACGACCTGCGACAGGTATTCGAGATTCACTTGGTGGCAAATGCCGGTGCCCGGCGGAACCACCCGGAAGTTGTCGAATGCGCCCTGGCCCCATCGGAGAAAGGCGTAGCGTTCA
>JAHCKI010000283.1 GCA_026125865.1 Rhodospirillales bacterium | reverse complement strand
ACGCGCCCGAAGATGGTGCCGGTAACCCGTTCGCCGTCCTTGAACGACTTTTCAAGGAGGCTCCAGGCCTCTTCCCGCCGCGCTTTCTCGCGGCTGAGGCTGACCAAGCCGTCCTTGTCTTCGTAGCGTTCGACGAAAACGTCCACCCCCTCGCCTACTTTCAGTTGGGGACTTTGTCCCGGAGGGGCGAACTCCTTGATCGCGATGCGCCCCTCGGACTTCAATCCGACATCAATCACCGCTGCGTCGTTTTCGATACGAACCACGGTGCCTCTCACAACTTGGCCTTCGAAACTCGTGCTCTCGCCCAACGATTCCTCGAGAAGCGCGGCGAAGCTTTCCGTGCCGGCTGACATGCCCTCGCCAACGGGCGTGTCGGTTAAGGTTGATACCATCAGTTCGGTTTTCCCATCGTCGTTGTCTCCAAAAACTCAAGTTGCCGTCCGGTGTCGGATGCGAAGGCGGTTGGGGCTCCCAGTCGGCCCATGATTTCGGCCTATGACTCCGGCTCGTGAAGTCGGCTCATAAATCATGCGCTCAAACTGCGATAGCCGGTGCGACGGCGCCAATCCGCCATCGATGCCGCCATGATCGGTGATTTCGTATACGGCTGCTCGTTACACCAAACCCCGGGCCCTGATCGTTTCCAAGACCACAGCAAGCACCATATCCGGATTCAGATCACTTGTATCGATAACAAAGGCGTCTTCGACCGGCTTCAGCGGAGCAACAGCACGGCTCGAATCGCGAGCATCGCGCTCCCGCATGTCCGCCAGGACGCGGCTATGTATAGCCGCGAGCCCACGTTGTCGCAACTCCCTATGGCGTCTCGCCGCCCGAACCGCCTCGGAGGCCGTAATAAAGATCTTGATCGAGGCGTCCGGGCAAACGACGGAGCCGATGTCGCGACCGTCCAGAACCGCCCCCGGCGCATTGTCCGGCGGCGTGGCGGCAAAGCTCCGCTGAAATCCGAGCAAGGCCTTGCGCACCGTCGGTATCGCGGCGACGCGGGAGGCCGCGTCGGCGGCGGCGTCGCTCCGAAGATCCGAACGCCGAAGGTCGTCGAAGCGAAGCGCCCGGGCGGCGGCGGTCGCCGCATCGGCATCGGCGGGCGACGCGCCGGTGTCCAGCACCTTCATCCCGACGGCGCGATAGAGAAGGCCGGTATCCAGGTAGGCCATCCCCAAGGTATCGGCGAGGCGGCGGGCGAGCGTTCCCTTGCCGGCGGCAGCCGGACCATCAACCGCGATTACGATTGCCGTCATTGCGCGTTCTCTATCCTGGCGCCGATGCCGTTCATCAGGTCGGCGAAACCGGGAAAGCTGGTGCCGATGGGGCCCGCGTCATCCACCTCGACGGGCCGTTGACTGGCGCATCCGAACACCAGAAACGCCATGGCCATGCGATGATCCATACCGGTCGGTACCTTGGCGCCGCCGAGCGGCGGCGATCCTTGCGCGCCGACGATGTCGAGCCAGTCCTCTCCTTCCTCGACCACAATGCCGCAGGCCGTCAGTCCGCGGGCCATGGCCGACAGGCGATCGCTCTCCTTTACCCTGAGTTCGCCGATGCCCGTCATCCGGGTCACCCCCTCGGCATACGCCGCCGCGACCGCCAGGATCGGAAATTCATCGATCATCGCGGGAACGCGCCGCGCCGGCACGGAAACGCCGCGGAGCGGTCCCGATTCGACGACGATGTCCGCCACCGGTTCGAGGCCCGCTTGCCTTTCGTTCGTGAGGGAAAGGCGCGCGCCCATCTCCCGCAGGGTGGTCAGCAGGCCCGTTCTCAGGGGATTGATACCGATGTTGCGCAACGTCAAGCGCGAGCCCGGACAAACAAGCGCCGCGACCAGGGGAAAGGCCGCGGACGACAGGTCGCCGGGAACGACCAGGTCGCGGCCGAGCAATTCCTGTTGACCGGCCAGGCTGATTCGCCGGCCGCCCGCGTCGATGTCTTCAACCTCGATCTCGGCCCCGAAGTGGCGCAGCATCCGTTCGGTGTGATCGCGGGTGGGCTGCGGTTCGATGACGGTCGTCGTCCCCGGAACATTGAGGCCGGCCAACAGCACCGCCGACTTGACCTGTGCCGACGCCACCGGCAACCGATAGGTGATTGGCAGGGGGTCAGCGGCGCCGCGCACGGCCATGGGCAGTCTTCCGCCGGAGCGGGTCCAAAAGCTTGCGCCAATCTGGTCCAACGGATCCATGACCCGCTTCATCGGCCGCGCCGACAGGGAGTCGTCGCCGATGAAAAAGCTCACGAAAGAATGTGTCGCCACCAATCCGGCCAGCAACCGAACGCCGGTTCCCGAATTTCCCAGATCAAGGGCGCCGGTCGGCTCGGCGAGCCCGCCGACGCCCGGGCCATGGACTTGCCATTCGGACCCGGCAGCCTCAACCTTCACCCCGAGCCGCCGGATCGCCGCCAAGGTTGCCAGGACATCCTCCGCTTCCAGCAGCCCGCGAATGCGGCTTACGCCCATGGCCGACGCGCCGAGAATAAGGGCGCGGTGGGAAATGGATTTGTCGCCGGGAACCGTGATCGCTCCCGCGAGGGGACACGCCGGACTGGAAACCATGGGAGTCATGGAAAATCTCTCCGCGGCGGCCGGACTGCTTCGATCTGATCCCGCCGCGCTCTGTCTGCCGTCATTGAAGGCACTTTTTACCATGGTTTATCAACGTGCCGGAAGCATGCCTTTGGCCCGGAAACGGCCCCTCCGAAACCGACTGGCCATTCCCTTGTTTTTGGTTTTGACACGGGACGAGCAAACATGGCAATTGGCAGGATCGGTGCGTTCCACCGAAGATTTCACAACCAGGAGAAGCACGGGTGGCGAAACCGGAGTGGGGAACCAAGCGTACCTGCCACAATTGCGGCGCACGATTCTACGACCTTCGCCGCGAACAAATCGTCTGTCCGACTTGCAACACGGTCCATGACACCGAGCGCCAACCACGAACGCGTCGGAGCGGCGGCGGCCCGAAACCGAGCACCGTCACGCCGACAACGCCGGCCAAACCCAAAAGCTCGGTAACCGTCCTGGCCGATGACGGGGCGGACGATGACACCATTGAAGATGTCGGCGATGACTTCGTCGAGGATGTGGATGACGACGACGACAGCGGCGACGACGACGACATCGAAAACATGGATCAGGAAAACCGCGATCTGATCGAGGACACGTCCGATCTCGGCGAGGACGACGACGACATCGGCGAGGTCATCGAACACATCGACGACGATGTGGAGGACCGCGCATAAAAAACGGTGTATGACGATTGATGACTGGCGAAGCGGCGGTCGCAAACATGTTTGGCATGTTTCGTCTTGCGCAATTGGACGCCGCCTCGTAAACCTCTTGTGCGGCGTCGCCGAACTCATGCGGAGTGAAGCGATCACGCGACCATGGGGCCGTAGCTCAGTTGGGAGAGCGCTACAATGGCATTGTAGAGGTCAGGGGTTCGACTCCCCTCGGCTCCACCATTTTCAGCCCGCCGCTTTCGATTTCCGCTAACGGCTCGAACGGAAAGGCTAAAGCCGCGGTTCGAAATGTCTCATCGAAACTCTTGAGCGGCCTCCCGCAATTCCTGACCCTTTCGCTTAGCGCGGCCTTCTGTTCCTCCAGCGCCATGATCCGGTTTTCATAAGCTGCAATCAGCGCCGGGGAATCGGCCTCAACAAGGCGCTCCATCAGTTGCGCGCTCTTGCGTTCGATGATTCCGATTTGGGCGCGAACCTCCCTGGCGCGCTCCTCCTGACTGCCCAAGCGTTCATCTCAGAG
>JAHCKI010000282.1 GCA_026125865.1 Rhodospirillales bacterium | reverse complement strand
AAATGGAACACATGGCAACCAAAATAGGTTGAATTGTGTAAATAGAAGTGCGCGTATATGTTGTGGGTCTATTGCTGTGCACATAAGCGTCCGGGAGGACGGCGGAAGGTCGCGCGGATTCCCGAAAACGGGAACCGAACGCCGTGTATCAGATCTTGTTCAGGTCGGAGGGGGGAGGGCGGCGTTGGTGCAGGCGTTTGATGTCGATGTCATCACGACCGGCGACCGTGACGGGGGGCGTGGCCTGTACCTCCGGGGGACGGCGGTCGGGCGGGGTGACGATGCCTCCCGAGATGACCATTTTCGCGGCTTCTTCCACGGTCATGCTGAGCGGCATGATGTCGCGCCTGGGGACGAACAACAGGAAGCCGGAGGTCGGGTTCGGCGTGGTCGGCAGGAAGACGTTGATGAGCTCTTCGTCGGTGATGTTCTGCACTTCGCCCTCGGTGCGGCCGGTGATGAAGGCAATCGCCCACAAACCGCGCCGGGGATACTCGACCAGGACCGCCTGGCTGAACGCCGGCGATTGCTGGGCGAGCACGGTCTCGATGATTTGTTTGATGGCGCCGTAGACATTGCGGACGACCGGCGTGCGGCTCAGCACGCCTTCGTAGATCCGCGTCACCATTCGGCCCACGTAACCGGCGGTGAGGGCGCCGATGAGGATCAGCAGGACGATCAGAATGACCAGCCCCAGACCCGGAACCGCGAATGGAAGGTAGTTCTCGGGATTATACTTGGCCGGAATCAGAGGCGTGACTTTTGAGTCGATGAAGCTGACGACGGTCCACGCCAGGTAGAGCGTGATGGAAATCGGCGCCGTTATCAGGACTCCGGCCAGGAAATAGGCGCGTAGTCGCGCGCCCAGGCCCATGTGGATGTCGCGAGGCTGTTTGTCGGAGGCGCCGGGGTCCGCTGCCGCTTCACCCTTGCGCTGTTTGTGCTTGCGATCGGAGGGCATTTTTCCTTCATTCATTGGCGTGGTATTCTCTCAGAACCGTACAAAATAAGTAAATCAATCCGAAAAGAACGCGAGGAACTCGGCGAGCGTCTCTTCGGGCGCCTCTTCGGGCAAGAAGTGTCCGCAAGGAAGCATCCGGCCACTGACGGCGCTGGCCCGTTCCCGCCAAGTGGCCGGCACATCATAGTGGCGCTCCATGAGGCCCTTGGCGCCCCAAAGCGTCAGCAATGGACAGCCGATCTTACACGCCATGTCAGCTTCGTCGTGCGCCAAATCAATACTTGCGGCGGCTCGATAGTCCTCGCAACTGGCATGAATTGTTGCGGGGTCCAGAAAACAGCGAATGTATTCGGCCAAGGCCTCGTCGGAAAAAGCCGAGAAGTCGCCACCCCACTGGGACAGCTTGCTGATGAGGTAATAGGCGGGGTCATGACCGATCAGGGTCTCCGGCAGTCCGCCGCCTTGGATGAGAAAGAACCAATGATAGTAGCCGGTGGCGACGGATTGATCGACGGTGGCGAAAATTTTATGTGTGGGCACGATATCGAGGACCGCGACGCGGTCGACGGCGGCGGCATGATCGAGCGCCATGCGATGGGCGACGCGGCCGCCGCGGTCGTGACCGGCAACGTAGAAGTGATCGAAGCCCAGGTGCGCCATCACCTCGACCTGGTCGCGGGCCGACTTGCGTTTGGAGTAGGGCAGATGCTGCGCATCGGACGGCGGCTTGCCGCTATCGCCGTAGCCCCGGAGGTCGGTGGCGACCACGGTGTAGCGTTCGGCCAGGCGCGGCGCGATCTTGTGCCAGATGACATGGGTTTGGGGATAGCCGTGCAACAGCAGCAAGGGCGGACCGTTGCCGCCGTGCACGGTGTGGATGGTGGTCTCGGTGACCGCGATGTCTTCTGTGGTGAACCCCTCGAACATGCTATCCTGCCCTTGATGTCTGCAATCCCAAAACCTGCCGGAAGCTTATAAGAGGAACCCGATCTGGGAAACAGGGAAGCACGGGTCTTGAATGATCGTGGGTGTGGCAAGTCTGAACGACCCGTTGTCGGCGTCGGCGCCGTTGTCTTTCGCGCCGATCAAGTGCTGCTGGTCCGGCGCGCCAAGCCGCCCCGGCAAGGGGAATGGAGCCTGCCGGGAGGAAGCCAGGAACGGGGCGAAACCGTGTTCGCCGCCGCCGAACGGGAAGTGCGCGAGGAAACGGGTGTGGACATTCGCGTCCTCGGCCTCGTCGATGTGATCGACTTTATCGACCGCGAGGGGGCGGATGCAGCGATCCGATTCCACTACACATTGGTGGATGTTTTCGCCGAATGGATCGGCGGCGATGGCGAGCCGGCGGACGATGCGCTCGAGGTGACGTGGGCGCCGTACGACCGGATTGCGCGCTTTGGGATGTGGTCCGAAACCGAGCGCGTGATCGCCTTGGCGCGTCGCCTTTGGCAGAATGCCAATGGGTCTTGATCATTGCCCGCAGTCGCGTTAGCCAAGACGGTAGCGGACGCGTGGAGACGTCGCTTCGTACGAGTAACCGAGGACAACAAAGAGATGGCCATAAGCGCACTGGTTTCCATTTCCTGCGCCGATCGAGTGGGGCTCGTGGCAGAAATCACCGGACACCTGTTCGATATCGGGGGGAACCTGGGCGATACATCGTTTTCCGTGCTCGGCAGCGCTTCCGAGTTCAACGCCGTGGTCGAACTCCCGGAGGGAACGGACCTGGCCGAAGTGGAGGCGGGGCTTCGTGCCCTGCCGGCAATGGAGGCCGCCAACATCTCGGTTTCGCCGTTCGTTCACAGGTCGGTGCACGGCGCCGATGCCCATCCCACGCACCGGATAACGGTGAGCGGCGGGGATCGCCCCGGGCTGGTCGCCCGCCTGTCGGAAGTGTTCGTCGAATTCGATACAAACATCGTTCGTCTGGCGGCGGAACGCATTCCAAGCCCGTCAGGCGTTCGATACGCGGTGGTCATGGAACTTCACATTCCGGAACAGAACATTCGCACTTGCCTCGCCACGGTCGTCAATACCGCCGGTGGGCTTGGCCTCACATGCCATTGCGAAGAAGTCTGATTCACGGAGTTTCGAACGAACGGGGCCGCTTCCGAGGAAGGTCGCCGGCCGGGATCATCCAAAAGCGAAAGAAAATTCGTTCATGAGGCCACTATTTTGTAACGGGGCTGCAACGGCGCGTGACACGGTCCTTGGGCTCTGCTAAATAGTCCACCTAACATCTTCTTCTTAAACAAAATATGTTCGCTGGTGCGACTTGTGGCGAACGCAAGCGGGTAACGTCGGCGGACCAGGGCTCGCGGAAGCGCGAGGGGCAGGGACGCCAGGCGGTATGGACATCTACCTCCCCATTGCCGAGATGTCGGTCAATGTATTGTTGATCCTCGGTCTCGGCGGAATGGTTGGGTTCCTCTCGGGTTTATTCGGCGTCGGCGGCGGCTTCTTGATGACCCCGCTCCTGTTCTTCATCGGCATTCCACCGGCGGTGGCGGTGGCCACGGAAGCCAATCAAATCATCGCATCCTCGGTATCGGGAGTGATCGCCCATTGGCGTCGCGGCAACGTCGACTTCAAAATGGGAGTGATATTGCTGCTAGGTGGGTTCGCGGGCTCTTCCGCTGGCGTGTGGTTGTTTACCCTTCTGCGCCAACTGGGACAAATCGACTTGGTCATTCGGCTGTCATTCGTCCTCTTTCTCGGTGTCATTGGCATGCTGATGTTGATCGAGAGCTTAAGGGCGATGCGGGGCCAGAAAGCCGGCGTGGCGCATTCGCCGCGCCCGGAACACACGTGGCGCGATAACCTGCCGTTCAAAATACGGTTCCGCCGATCTCGTCTCTATATCAGTGTGTTGCTTCCTCTTGGGGTC